>JAJYMU010000166.1 GCA_021786655.1 Bacteroidota bacterium | reverse complement strand
ACTTTTACTGGGTATGACACCGCAAATTCAGAATTACCTCTTTACAGGATACAAACAATAACGATGGATAATGCAAACAATATTTGGTTTGGTACTTTTACTGACGGTCTTGGTAAATTTAAAGTCGGTAACTTTTAAAACGGACTGTATAACAATAAAAAACAATTGCGGCTCATTACATGATTTTGTGAACCGAATCCAGCACAGTTCCGTCAACCCATTTTACCACAGCAACAACTTTGTTCTTGTCCACATTTGGTTTAGCCGGAGCTCCGCCACAAATTTCGTAAACCTCGTTTTGTATTTCTTTCAATGATCGGATTGGCAGAGAAGATTTTTCTACAGCTTTGAGCAAATCTTTTCTTCTCGGATTGATTGCGATTCCTCTTTCGGTTACGATGACATCAATCAATTCGCCGGGACCGCATAATGTTGTAACTTCATCAACGATAACCGGAATGCGGTCACGGAATGATGGTACCGCGAGTATCGTGCACTTCGAGAATAAACAATTCTGCCAACCTCCAATTCCGTGGAGGAGATATCCGTCGGAATGAGAAACAACGTTTGCGTTAAAATGAAGATCGACTTCCGTTGCGCCGAGAATTGCTGCATCAACAATCGAAGCAAAATTTCCTTTGCCGTGATAATTATAACTGGTGAATGGTGACGTCATAACATGTTTCGGGTTATCGAGCATCGAACGGACGCCGTCGAGATCAAACGTTTGCCCGTCGAGAATGTAATTGATTAATCCTTCTTCCAGCATCTCAACTAAATATTTTGAAGAACCGCCGCGCACGAAACTTGCTTTCACTCCTTTTCGTTTCATTATTTCTTTTAAGAAGGGGATGAATGCTAAACTCGTTCCTCCTGCACCAGCTTGAAATGAGAATCCTTCTTTCACAATTCCAGCTTCATTTAAAAATTTTGCGATGTATTCTGCGATCAACAATCTGTCAGGACTCTTCGTGATTTCAGTTGTGCCGCTCACAATTTTAGATGGGTCGCCAAGCGATTCAACTTTAACAACATAATCAACATTGTTGCCTTGTATTTGCCAAGGTACACAAGGGAAGGGAACGAGATTATCCGTTACGACAATCACATTGTCGGCGTACTCTGAATCCGCTAGAGCGAAACCCAATCCGCCGCATGCTGATTTACCCTGAACACCATTTGCATTTCCAAACGGGTCGGATGTTGGCGCCGCAATCACAGCAATATCAATATGAACTTCGCCGTCTTGAACCGACTGGTATCTTCCTCCGTGCGAGCGAAGAATTCCAACGCCTTTCATTTTGCCTTCGCTTGTAAATTTTCCTAGCGGTCCGTTCATGCTTCCTTCAATGTGATGAATCGTTCCATCTTCAAGATATTTTATCAAATGCTCATGACAAGGGAACGATGCGCTTGGAAACCAGCGGATGTTTTTTATCCCCATCGAATGTATTACATCGAAAAGATAATTTGTTACTATATCACCGTTACGAAGATGATGATGTGTCGAAATTGTCATCCCGTCTTTCAATCCGGCTTTCTTCAATGCAGTTTTCAAATTGGTTTCGACTTTATTTCCATCGGATGGGTAATCGGCGCAAGAATGAATTTTGTGCGAAGCGAATTTATTCTCCGGTTTAAATTTGCCGACACCTTTAAATGGAATTTGTTTTTCACCGTTGACAACATCGGGCACAAATCTGCTCGCAGCATTTTTAATTAATTTCATATTATTCTCTTTTCCAATTCTTGTCTAGTAGTTTGTTCAAACTTGCCAGCTCAATCGTATGTTGAGCCCGCTTAACAACCGGAGCGTCTATCATTTTACTTCCAAGCGACACAACCCCGATTCCTTTTCTTTCTGCTTCTTCAAATGCCAGAACAATTTTCTTTGCTTTCTCGATTTCCTTTTCCGTTGGCGCAAACGCTTCATGAACAATCGGGACCTGACGGGGATGGATACAACCCTTGCCTTCAAATCCTAATGATTTTGCTTCCATCACACTTGCGCGTAAACCTTCCATATCATCAACGTCCGAAAAAACAGAATCAATCGCTTGAACTCCGGCAGCTTTTGCGGCGTTGGCTACAGTTGATCTTGCGTATAAACTTTCTTTGCCCTCAAGTGTTCGTTCAACTCCGAGGTCTGCAGAGTAATCTTCAAGTCCGATGGTAAGTGCGCAAATTTTATCTGACGCTAACGCAATTTCGTAAGCTTTCACAACTCCCAACGCGCTTTCGATAATCGGCATTAAATAAATTTCGCTGGCAATGTTGTGTTCGGCTTTGATGATATTAATTTCTTCTTCAACATCTTTTACCGTCATCGCCGATTCGCATTTCGGAATTAGTACCACATTAACATAATGAGGAATAACAAACTTGAGATCGTCCAATCCCATTGGCAACTGGTTAATTCTTACCATTCTTTCAGCGCCGTAAAAATTAACGGCGCGCAAAGCATTGCGAACCAAGTATCGAGCAGATTCTTTTTCAGATGGTGCAACACTGTCTTCGAGATCAAGAATTACTGCATCCGGTTTATGAAGTCCGGCATTCGGAAAAAATTTTGGTTCGTTGCCCGGCAAATATAACCGGCTTCTTCTCAATCTATCTCTCGATGTTCCTTTGTGATTATTTTTATGAAACAACGGCAAGAACTCCCTTATGTCTTCCTGTTTGAACTTTTTGTATGCTGCTTCGAATCTAGCTGCGAGTGTGAAGGGAAGAGCGCCGTAATCTTCAACTATGATTGACGCATGTTTTAATTCGAAAAAGTCGCACATCGCAATCAATAGATCGTTGATGCTCTGTCCGTACATCGAATCGACCTTGCTGACAACGGAAGTCTTAACACCGCCTTTGTTAGCTAATTCGATTTCCACGAAACAATCGGAACGGATTTTATCTCCGCGCTTTCCTGCCGATGCTTTTTTTAGCACTGCCATGTTTCACCTTTTTGATTTCAACTTCAGCGTGATCGGTTCCGTTGGTTTTCAAAGCCAATCTTGACATGAATTTTCTAGTGCTGAAGTTTTCGCAATTGAAGATTAAATTTTTGATTTCTAGTTGACGTTTCTTGTTTAACAATCCTTCTGAGAGGGAATTGAATTTGTTC
>JAJYMU010000027.1 GCA_021786655.1 Bacteroidota bacterium | reverse complement strand
AGATTAAAAAAATCACAAATCGGGATCAAATCTTCATTGAAAGGAAACTTCTTCAACATATTTATCCTCAGTTAAAAGAAGAACCCCACTACGGTAACAATATCAAAAAATTGATGGACTACAAGACTGAAACTTGGCGCTATAGAATTGGAAAATATAGATTGTTTTATGTAATCGACGAGAATGAAAAAACTGTTTATATTCTATCAATAGATTTGAGAAAAGACGCTTACTAAATCTTTCTTCATCTACAGTGTAACACTTCTTCTGCAGAATAGAACGTGTTAAAAAAAAATGAGGATCAGACATAAACTGCTGCTCAAGTACACTTAGTTTGAAAACCAACATCTAAAACGCATGTTTCCAAGATTCCAGTTAGAGTGAATATCAATGCAGAACTTCCAAATAGCTTTGCAAGATTGCCAAAAGTCTTTGACCGTGTTCACTATTTTATTGTGCTAAATCTAATTGGCGGTGTAAATAAATGCGGCGGTTATAACCCCTTTGATGAATAAACTATCGCAACACACGTAACGTAGTTATCGGAATGGCTCATGGAGATTTTTATTTCTTTTCCGTCGTTAAGGTAATCTTTCAGTTCGCCGTAGAATTTTACTTTCGGCAAACCGTTCACTTCGTTAAATATTTCGATGTCTTGCCAGCTGTAAACTTTGTCCGTATCCGATGAAAGCGCTTTGTAGATTGCTTCTTTAGCGGCGAAGCGTGCGGCAAGATGCTGATACTTATTTTTACGGAAGAGCGAGTAATCAATTTCAAGTTGGGTATAAATTTTTCTTAAGAAGCTCTCGCCAAACTTATCCACACTTTCTTTAATGCGGTGAATCTCAATTATGTCTATTCCGATACCAAGTACCATGCTGCGTGCCGGCTAAAAAATGTGGGCGTTAACTTCAACACCTTTGGACTTCAACTGATCGACGAGAATCTTGGTAAGGTCTTTCACTTGTCCAATGGTAACTTTTAAGTCGTTCATCAAATCTTTATCACTGAGAAATTTGCCAAGATTGTTCTGGCTTGCGTTGGTTTTATCCACGAATGTGTTCACCTTCGTCAGCAAGTCTTTCGAAGTAACAAGTACATCATGAATGGATGAAATTGTCGCGGAGATCGAATCGCGGTTAGTTTTAATAAAGTCGTTAATATTTTTAGTCAGCTCATTTCCGCTTTTCAATATCTGGTTAATTTCGGCGCTGTTGTTTTTCAAAAGCAAGTTCAAGTTTTCCGTAACGTCGGATAGATTTGCTACGGATGTTTTCAAATCCTTATTAAATTTTTGATCGGTCAAAGTTTGATTGACTGCATTTAACGAAATCTTTACTTGTTTGATCACGTCAACTAAATCGTTCTGCACGCTTCCAAGCATTGCCATTGACGTTGCGACATCGCCAACAAACTCGCCGCGCTGGGTTTTGGCATAATCCATTGCAAGGTTAGAATTGCCGGGATAAATTTCTACCTTCTTCCCTCCCATCAAATCCAACATCATCACGGAAAACTTTGCGTCTTCTTTAAGAGCAATGTCATCGTCCAGATTAAGTTTTGTCATTACCACGTTGCCGCTGAGTTTTATATCGTCAACATAACCTTTGCGCACGCCGTTTATCGTAACCGGGTCGCCAACAGTGAGTCCCGCAACCGAACCGAACTCGACAGAAATTTCTTTACGATTTGCGTTAACGGTTATATTCTTCGCCCAGCCGAGTATCCATAAAAAAATAAACAATCCAATAATTACTGTGATTCCAACTTTGATGTCAGTTCTTCTTTGGTCTCTCATATTTTTCTAAGATTTGTTTGAAGTGATTGTAATCAGTTGAATCTACTTCCTTATCATGAATAAAAAACTTTGCCTCGTCAAAAATATCTTGGATTCGTTTCATCGCTTCGTCAAAAGGAATCTTTTCCGTTTCGGATACAAACTGATCTAGTTGTGTGCTAAGTGAATCTTTGTAAACCGAAGGTTTCACCTCTTTGAGTTTATCGTGAAATTCGTTAAGTCCAATACCAATAACTTTGTCCTTTGCAAATTCCTTAAATGAATCTTTTTTGTATTTAACAAGATAAACAACGACGCCAACTAACAGTGTAAAAAGAACTATCGAAGTTACAAAGCATCCTTTTTTCATTCTTGCTCGCGTTCCAGTTTTTCGATCAAGACTTTGTTCACGCGGTTGTTGCTAACTTCCTTCACGGTAAATTTATGGCTATTGTATGTAAAATGAAATCCTTGCTTAGGTATCTTTCCGGCTTGATTGAATATGAATCCTCCAACAGTATCGTAATCGTCGTTCTCGGATGAGAAATTTTCTCCGAGCAATTCATTCAACTGATCAACAGGAACCTTGCCTAGAACGATAAAACTTTTCTCGTTGATCTTTGTGATTTCATTTTCCTCTTTGTCGAACTCGTCGCGGATTTCCCCGACAATTTCTTCAAGAATGTCTTCGAGTGAAATCAAACCCGCGGTTCCGCCGTATTCATCCACCACAATTCCAACGTGCATGTTCCGTTCTTGAAATTCATGCAAGAGTTCGTTTATCATTTTAGTCTCGGGAATAAAAAGAGCTTCTCTGGCAATGCTTTTTAGTGAAAGATTCTTCCGAAGGTCGGGCGTTTTAAGATACGGCAGCATATCTTTCGAATAAATTATTCCAAGAATTCTATCCAGACTTTCTTCATAAAGCGGAATTCTGCTGTGCCCCGTTTCATTTATAACGTTTATGAGCTCATCGAAATTTGATTCGGTAGAAACCGCAACGATATCCACACGAGGAGTCATAACCTCGCGTGCGGTTACTGTCTTAAATGATACGATACCATGAATCAGTTCATGTTCTTCCTCTTCGATGGTTCCTTTCTCGATGCTCAAGTCTGCCAAATCTTTAATTTCAACTCCGTGCAAAGCAGTTCTCGATTTGTCAAAATCAATTTTCGATGTAAGCACCTTCAACAAATCAGTAAGAATTTTGGAAATAGGATATAGTAAAATTCCGATCCAGTAGAGTGGTATAGCAACTACATTTGCAAATTGTTTGGGATGTTTATTTGCTAAAAGTTTAGGAGTCATTTCGCCGATGAGAAGCAGCAATATAGTTAACAAAACG
>JAJYMU010000084.1 GCA_021786655.1 Bacteroidota bacterium | reverse complement strand
GAACAAAATTACATCGTCGGCTTTTTCAAGTTCGTTCATCAACGCTTTCATTCTCTCTTCGAACTGACCGCGGTATTTTGTACCGGCTACCAAGCCAGCCAAATCCAAAGTAACAACTCTTTTATCCTGAAGAATTCTCGGCACTTTTTTCTGGACTATACGAAGCGCGAGACCTTCCGCAATTGCAGTTTTGCCAACACCGGGTTCGCCGATGAGCACGGGATTATTCTTTTTTCTTCTGCTGAGAACTTGAGCTACACGTTCAATTTCTTTTTCGCGACCGATTACCGGATCCAATTTATCTTCGATGGCAAGTTTTGTAAGATCCCGACCGAAATTATCAAGAACCGGTGTTTTGGTTTTATCCACCTTCTTTGCAGCAGCTGTAAACTGCTGTTGTGAAGCCGCTTTGCCGGGTTCCTTACTACTTAAGATATTATTCAATTCAGCGCGGGAATTATCATAAGTAACGTTGAACTGATGAAGTATCTGTGTGGCAATATTGTCTTCGTCGCGCAACAATGATAAAAGTATATGCTCGGTTCCAATGACATCCGACTTGTAAATCTTCGACTCAATCTGCGTAATCTTCAAAACTTTTTCGGCTTGCTTCGTGAGCGGTATGTTGCCGATTGTTAAAGTACCGCCGGACGTACGCACTGTATCTTCGACAGCCTTTTTCAGCTTAACCAAATCAACGTCTAAATTTCTAAGAATTCTAACGGCAACACCCTGTCCTTCCCTAATAATTCCAAGGAGAAGATGCTCAGTGCCGATGTAATCATGACCAAGACGAAGCGCTTCCTCCCTACTTAACCTAATCACTTCCTGAACGCGTTCAGAAAAATTTCCTTCCATTTTCATTCCTTTGTTAATCTAACGTAATAAACAGCAAACTTTCGTAAAATGTTTCTTAAATATATAGATTGATTATCCTCATATCAAGGAACCGTTTCTGCCCCGAAACTGCCGTGTGTTTTTTCTATTGGAATTGGATTATTCTACAATATTATTGTTCAAAGTTTTACGTATCAACTTTTCGGGGACTGCAAACTGAGAACTGCTTTTGAAGCAAATTAAGAAGCCGCTCATAGGCGGCTTCGAATAAGATATATAAGATCATACTTGAACGTGAGGGATCACTTTAGAAGATTCATCTTTATGGTGTTAATAAAACTGCCACTTTGCATACGGGCAAAATAGATGCCGCTTGCAACTTTTTCTCCAACTTGATTGCGGCCATCCCAACTTACTTTATAAATGCCGCTTTCATATAACTCATGGTCAACCAATGTTCTGATTAATGTTCCGCGAATATCGTAAACTGCCAGATGCACTTTTTCAGTTTTCGGAAGCGAGAAATTAATATTAGTCGTTGGGTTAAAAGGATTGGGATAATTTTGCGAGAGATTAAATCCTTTTGGCACATCAGCAATTTGTTCTACAGCTGTAGTTTCAGAATGAACCGTGCTATGGCAAGGCGTACAGCTCATTTGCGTCATAACATTATTCAACGATGACGCTCCATGACAACCTTGACAAGATTTATTGTCAGCCGGAGTAACAAAGGTCGGCACAAAAGTCTTAGCAAAGAAATTGTTGAGCAACTCCACAGTCTTTGCAGCTGCATCGCCGGTTACTCTTGCACATCTCTCTTTCCGTTCAACATCTCCAACTTTTTTATTTGCAATTACGCACCATTGGCTCACAGAGGAATGGCATAGCGGGCTGCCGGAAATACTTGGTATTAGCTTACCATCATATTTATGAACTGAATATTTGCTTTGAACGGCAAAATCATTTGCGGTACCGGTAGGAAGGTGTGCCTGGCAATACCATCCCCACAACTCGTTAATTAACGGGCCCGAAGCCGCCTTCTCAGTTACCAAGCTGATCATTGCCGCCCCACCGTTAATTGAACCGCACAATGTTCCCCAACCGTTTCCGCCGCCTCTTCCGAACAACATAATTTCCATTGGTATGTTTGCCCAAGGGTCCGGCATTTTTGCTTTAAGCACTTCCAATATTCCGCCGAAAGCCCCTGCACAGCAATCTTTGTCGTTCCAGTAATAATAATGCGCTTTGACACGAACTTCATCCGGGTCTAAAGCAACATAAGGAAAAGGCCATGAAGTTGTTTTTGTTTCTGCTAAAATTTTTCCACCGGAGAGAACATCCAATCCAGCAATGCCAATAACAGCGCCAACAGCATATTTGGATGAGGTTGTCAGAAAATCTTTCCTAGTAATTTCATTGCTCATAATATTCTCCAAGTTTAGTTTTTATTATTGTTAAGAAGCAGTATTAATTTGTGCAAATGAATGTCGTTTTGATCGATTTGGTACGCTTTTGTGAAATGAACTAATGATTCTTTTTTATCGCAATAGAGCCAAAGAATTCCAAGCGCAATTAATTTTTCATACTTGTTTTTGAAGTCGATTTCATTTCTTTCTATTTCCGCGATAATATCCGGACAAGGGCAATCATCCGCATTCAAATCTGTCTGAATTATAAATGATAAATCTTCTTCAACCAATTTGTTAAATTCAACAAATGCTTTTTCAATTTGAAAAGTTCTTACATAACATATTATCATTTTTTTACGGGTAGCTTTTGAAATGCCAGACTTTGCGGCGAGACTTTCGTAAGTATTTATCGCTCTTGCATAGTTCCGTATCATAAAGTAATGATTTGCCAACATCTCGCTCATAGTGTTCCTTTGAGCAAATTATTTGCCAAGTATTTTCCTTTATTGATTCGGTGAAATGAGGCACTGGCAGATTTGATTCTGGCAGCAGTTTGTTGCGAACTTTCGGTAAGATAATATTTTTACTGAAGTTGCATTCTCATGCAACACAATGTTGTGTTTCAAGAATGCATCAGTTAATACCTATGGATTTCAATTTACGCCACAAAGTCGTTCTGTCGATACCAAGAATCTCAGCAACTTTAGTTTTGTTCCATTTGTTTTCATTTAGAAGTTCAATTAGTTGAGTGTTGTTCTTTTCGAAAATATTTTTAGTACCGTTGTCCTTCCTTTTGCATTTTATCGAGTCGCGAATTTTAGTAGGGAGACAACATATACAAAGACTTCCTTCCCGTTTAGTTTTAATCAAAGCATATTC
>JAJYMU010000148.1 GCA_021786655.1 Bacteroidota bacterium | reverse complement strand
TCTACTGGAAAGAATTTCAAGGCAGAACCAACGGCGAACTTGCCGATATTCTTGGAAACTTTGTCAATCGCACTTTTACTTTTGCGCATAAACATTTCAACGGCGAGGTGCCGAAACGCGGCAAGCTTGAAAAAATGGACGAAGAAATGCTCGCGACAATAAATGAGTATCCGAAGAAAATTGCCGAGTTGATTGAGCGCTACAAAATAAAAGATGCTGTTTTTGAAATGATGAATCTTGCACGCGCCGGGAATAAATATTTTAATGATTCCGAACCGTGGGTGAGCGTTAAGAAGAATAAAGAACATTGCGCAACGACAGTGAACATTTGCCTAAATGCCATTTATACTTTGGCTGAAGTCTTTGAACCGGTGATTCCATTTTCGAGCGTGAAAATATTCAAGATGCTGAATGCGAGGCCAACCGAGTGGTCAAAATGCGGAAGCGTTGAACTGGAAGCCGGACACAAGCTCAACGAAGCCGAAATCCTTTTTAATAAGATTGAGGATAAAGTGATTGAAGAACTCGTAAATAAAATTGGTTCCGGTTCTGCTGAAGTTCCTGAAAAAGCGGAAGAAATTACGATCGATGAATTCAAGAAAATAAAAATGAAGGTTGCCAAGATTGTAGCTGCTGAGAACGTTAAGAAAAGTGATAAACTTCTTAAACTGCAGATTGATCTCGGCAGCGAGAAACGTCAAGTTATTGCCGGAATCGCAAAGAGTTACAAACCGGAAGAGCTGATCGGTAAAAAAGTTTTAGTTGTTGCAAACCTTAAACCGGCTAAACTGTTTGGTCTGGAATCGCAAGGAATGATTTTAGCGGTTGATTCCGAAGAAGAAGGAAAAGTTAAGATTATCGAAATAGATGAATCTATAAATCCCGGCACTCTTGCTAAATAAACTTTCCACGAAAACAAATTTTTATCGGATGAAATTGCAAAATCGCTCTGACCTTAATAAAACAATTCATCTTACAAAAAAAGAAATTTCCGATCTTTCTGAAAATCTCTTAAAGCTTCATGAAAATTCAACCGTGAAAGAAATTCTTAACAAAACGGTTAACCAGGATTTGTTTAAGGCAATCGAGTTCCTTCCGGCAAGGTTTGTAGATCTTTTGATAATTGATCCTCCTTACAATTTATCCAAAACTTTTAACAAGCTTACGTTTAGGGAAAAATCGATTCAAGAATATTCCGAGTGGATAGAAAGTTTTATCGTTAAGTTGAAACGTACTCTTAAACCGACCGCGTCAATTTATTTTTGCGGCGATTGGCATACGTCAATTTCAATCCCTGCCGTTCTTGAAAAACATTTTGTACTCAGAAACAGAATTACCTGGGAAAGAGAAAAAGGAAGAGGCGCTACCCAAAACTGGAAGAATAGTTCGGAAGACATTTGGTTCTGTACGGTTTCAAATAAGTTCACCTTCAATCCGGATGAAGTGAAATTAATGAGACGTGTTCTTGCGCCTTACCGCGATGAAGACAATAAACCGAAAGACTGGCATTCGAATCATCATGGCGAATACAGACTTACGTTCCCTTCAAATTTTTGGAATGATATTTCGGTACCGTTTTGGTCGATGCCGGAAAACACTAAACATCCGACTCAGAAACCGGAGAAACTGATTGCGAAACTTATTTTAGCCAGCTCAAAAAAAGGCGACGTTGTGTTAGATCCATTCCTCGGTTCAGGCACAACATCCGTAGTTGCAAAGAAGTTGGAAAGGAAATATCTCGGCATCGAAATCGATAAGTATTATGCATGTTTGACGGAAAAACGACTCGCGTTGGCTGGAACTGATACTCGAATTCAGGGGTATGATTATAAGACTTTTTGGGAAAGAAATACTAAACCTTTTCCAATAGATGCGAACAAGTAGATGACAGCATACTTGGAATTCTTTCATTCCTTGATTTTCAAACCCTCAATGGGTAAAATAGCAAACTTAATTTATGTCAGATGGAGGTTTTTAATGCGCAGAGGAGCACTTTTTCTATTAGTCCTTCCTTTAATTGCACTTATTTCATGCACGCCTGAACAATCCAAAATTGTTGTTGCCGAATTCGGCGACCATAAAATTTATATGGATGATTTTGAAAACGCTTATGCCAAAAACTCGGGCGGTTTTGAAAAGGCAAAGAATGATTCGATAGGGGCTTACAAGAATTTTCTGGATTTGTACGTTAACTACAAAATGAAATTACGCGACGCCGAAGTAAGAGGTTATACCGAAGATCCAGATATGCAAAAAGAATATCACGATTACAAAATAAACATCGGTACGGCTCTGTATCTGGAAAATGTTTTATATGAACCCAACTTGCACAAATTATATGAGAGAAGAAAAACGGAATACCGCGCGAGTCATATTTTTCTTCGTCCGGATTCAACTCATAATGATAAACAGATACAAGAATTGGGAGCCGAGTTAATCAAAAGAATAAATAATGGCGAAGACTTTTCCGAGTTGGCAAAAAAATACTCGGTTGATAAATATTCGAAAGATAACGGGGGAGATGTTTATTACTTTACCTCTGGTCTCGTTGCAAGTCGAACCATTGAAGACGCGGTTTATGCTACCGAACCCGGGCACATTTATCCAGAACTTGTGAAGTCACCGTTCGGCTATCACATTATAAAAGTAACGGAGAAACATCCGCGAAGAGTTTCCATTAGAGTTGCGCACATATTAATTCCATTCGGAGATTCAAGCGGAGTTGATACAGCCAAAGCATTAAAGACAATTCAAGATATACAAGCGCAAATAAAAGACTGCGCCGATTTTGGTCTGATGGCTATGAAATATTCCAAAGATAAATCTACGGCGAATAAACGCGGCGATATGGGATTCATCGAAAGGGGCAGAACCTCAAGAATTTTTGATGAAGCCGCATTCAATTTAAAAAAAGGCGAAGTCTCGCCTATTATTAAAGGTCCGGATGGATTTCATTTAATTACGGTTACTGATGAAACTCCGTACCCAACTTACGAGCAGGATAAAGAGGAGTTAAAAAATATTTATAGAAGAATAGGTTACAAAGAAGATTATGATAATTTGATTGCAAAATTGAAAACCGAATTGAAGTATAAATTGAATGAAGGGACATACAACAAAATTCTCGCAATGGCAGATA
>JAJYMU010000343.1 GCA_021786655.1 Bacteroidota bacterium | reverse complement strand
TGCTTTGTGAAGATTGTAGGTCGTAACCGTGAAAGCGATTTTAGTGCCGTCGTGCGATATTGTTTCTGACCCGACGGCTTTAACTTTGTAAAGATCTTCTATTGTAAAAGCGCGTTTTTGTGCGTTGAGTGTTAACACGCCGAACATCGCGAAAAGAGCGACGAACAAAATTAGTCTCTGCTTCATTTGAATCACCTTTCATTTGGTAGAAATCAGTTGCTCAAATTTATAGAAAATGAGTGTAAATGTTGCGGCAGAATTTACGGTCGTTCGGAAGGTTCGATAAAGTTTTATGAACATTTTTTAATTTGAAAACAATTTGTCAGTTCAAAATATTTTCGTAAAATTAAAACCAGAATAATGAATCCCTTGAGGTAAAAATAAGATGTAGAATTTAGAACCATAATTTTGTGAGTTTTATGCTATTCAAGAAAACTAATGCTCTCGAGCAGACCCAACCATCAAAAAATAAAAACAACAACGGCTTCTCTCAGCAGTTGATTTCCATTTCAAAAAAGAATTCTTCCCAAGTACTTGAGGAATTAAATACAACTCTTGCCGGTTTAACCGAACTTGAAGTTGAAGAGCGATTTGAAAAGTTCGGACCGAATGAAATTACGCAGGAAGAGGAACACGGCTGGTGGTGGCGCTTCTTCATGGCGGCAAAGAATCCTTTAGTAGTTCTTCTGGTCGCTCTTGCAGCAATCGCTTTCATAACCGAAGATATCCGTTCGGGTATTGTTATGTCTCTGATGGTTGTGCTTGGCGTTACGCTGAGACTGATACAGGAAACGAAAGCCGATAATGCCGCGGCAAAACTGAAAGCGATGATAAGTGTAACCGCAACTGCGATACGCGAAGGTAAACCCCAAGAAATCTCTTTGAAAAATTTAGTGCCGGGAGACATTATAAAACTTTCTGCCGGCGATATGATTCCCGCCGATGTCCGTCTGTTAACCGCGAAAGATTTATTTATAATTCAGGCAAGTCTTACCGGCGAATCAATGCCAGTGGAAAAATTTGATTCTTGTGAAGTAGGAGAAAAAATTTCTCCAATCGAGCTCTGCAATATTTGCTATTTGGGAACGAGTGTAGAGAGCGGATCAGCAACTGCCGCGGTTGTAAACACCGGATCGAAAACTTATTTTGGGACGATGGCAAAAAGTATTGCGACTCAGCAGATTGAAACGAGTTTCGACAAAGGCGTTAACAGATTCACCTGGCTGATGATCCGTTTTATGATGGTGATGGTCCCGCTTGTATTTCTTATCAACGGATTAACCAAGCACAATTGGGTAGAAGCGTTTTTCTTCTCAATGGCAATTGCTGTTGGATTAACCCCCGAAATGTTACCGATGATTGTTTCCGTCGGACTTTCTAAAGGCGCGATTCTGATGTCCCGCAAAAAAGTTATTGTTAAGCGGCTGAATGCGATTCAAAACTTTGGCGCGATGAACATTTTATGTACAGATAAAACCGGAACGATTACAATTGATCACGTAATACTTGAGCATTACTGCGATGTAAAAGGCGAGGAAGACGACGGCGTTCTCAGCGACGCATACTTGATAAGTTATTTTCAGACGGGACTAAAGAACGTACTCGACCGCGCCATTCTTCAACATAACGAAGTGCGCAAACTTGTTGATTACGAACATCATCAGAAGATTGATGAAATACCTTTCGACTTTTCGCGAAGAATGATGTCTGTTCTTGTGAGCGAACCGGACAGCACCGTGCGTTTACTTACCAAAGGCGCACCGGAAGAAGTTTTCCGCCGCTGCGGTCACTTTGAAATTGACGGAGAAATTCTTCCTATGGATCCGATACTCATTCAAGATTTGCGTGACGAGTATGAAAAGTTGAGTGCCGACGGATTCAGAGTAATCGCGCTTGCGTACAAAGATTTGGAACACAAACCGGCATATTCAAAAGCCGATGAATGTGACTTGGTTTTAAAAGGTTACCTCGCATTTCTTGATCCGCCGAAAGAAAGTGCGGCTCCGGCAATTCTCGCTCTTCAAAAACACGGCGTTGATGTGAAAATTTTAACCGGCGATAACGATCTCGTCAGCAGAAAAGTTTGTCATGAAGTTGGTTTGCCTACCGATAAAATTATTCTTGGAGGAGATGTTGAAAAAATGACCGACGATGAGCTGGCTCAAGCTGCGGCGACGACCACATTGTTTGCACGGCTGCTTCCGATTCACAAGCAAAGAATAATTCAAGTGCTGCGCGCAAAAGGAAATGTTGTTGGATACATGGGCGACGGCATCAACGATGCGCCGGCATTGAGAGCCGCGGACGTAGGCATTTCAGTCGATACAGCAGTCGATATCGCTAAAGAATCCGCCGATGTAATTCTACTTGAAAAAAGTTTGATGGTTCTTGAGGAAGGTGTTCTTGAAGGACGAAAAGTTTTTGCGAACATTTTAAAATACATCCGCATGGGCGCCAGTTCGAATTTCGGAAACATGTTTAGCGTGCTCGGCGCGAGCGCATTTCTTCCTTTTGTTCCGATGGCGCCGATTCAAGTGCTTACTAACAATTTGCTCTACGATTTTTCGCAAGTTCCGATTCCAACCGATGATGTTGACCCTGAACAAATCTTGAGACCGCGTCCTTGGTTGATTGACGAGATACGCCGGTTCATTCTTTTCATCGGTCCAATCAGTTCCATTTTTGATTACACGACTTATTTCATCATGCTGTATGTTTTTGGTTGTTGGGATCCGGCTAAAGCATCGCTCTTTCAAACCGGATGGTTCGTGGAATCTCTCATGACGCAGACACTTATCATTCATATCATTCGAACAAATAAAATTCCGTTCATACAAAGCCGTCCCAGCTGGCCTTTGATAGCGACTACTGTAATTATAATGTCGGTCGGAATGTATTTGCCGTTCTCACCGTTTGCCGCCGCGCTTGGATTTGTAAGTCTGCCGCCGCTTTATTGGCCGCTGCTTTTGCTTACGCTGAGCTGTTATATCATTCTAACTCAGATCATCAAAGCATGGCTGCTGAGAAAAGCGTGGATATAAATTATCTTGACCCAGATGAAAATTTACAAACGTGTTTTAAATCCTGAACACATTACCGTATTCTCAACAACATTAATCAGCTGGGGAGTTCTTAAGAGAACCGGAAGGGTAA
>JAJYMU010000121.1 GCA_021786655.1 Bacteroidota bacterium | reverse complement strand
ATGAACTGCAAAGTGAACCGCAAGGCACACCGCTAATCAGAGTTCTTACAATAACAATTACTTTTCTCTTTGCATACTTTGTTGTGTTTTCGGGAAGACGCCGCTTTATTCTTCTCGTTTATTACGCATTTGCTGCTTCACTAGTCTCAGTTAGTCTTCTTAGCTACTACAACTATGAAATCGAACGGGAATCTTTGAAGACCACCGCACATGAGTTAACCCGAACGAACGAAAATGTTGTCAAGTTTATGGTTCTTCAAACGATGACGCAAATTCAGCAGAACGACGAGATCCTGGATGCATTCAATCAGAAGGAAGATCTTTCACCAGATGCATTTGTTCTCTGGACAAATAGTTTGTTCTACCGCGAAAGCGTCCGTTCCGCAATTGAGTTTTACAATTCTGAAAAAAAGTATGTCGGCGGTTTCCAGACCAACAAAGAGTTTTACACCGAACCCTTCGAGAATTACTTAGAAGGAATTGCCGACAGCATCAAGATTTTCAAGCAAGCTAATCTCTTCGGAGACGAAATAACTCTGGTTGGAGTGTCCCTGTTAAAAGAAGGCAATAATGTGATCGGCTACATGGTTGTTTCAGCTATTTACGATGAAGACTATTTCAATTTTTCGTACTTGCCCGATTTTTTGATTGCGCAGCGGTCAGGTATTTCATCCGCTCTGGATTTAAGTAAACTCAGAGTCTTTGATTTTCATGATAACGAGTTGGTCCGTTCGTTCGGCGACGTTTCATTATCCGATGAAGACCAGAAATCAATTTTGGATGCCGACTTCAGCAGTTACAACGAAGCCTGGTTGAATATGACGATGAACGGCGAAGAGAATTTAGTGTATGCGCTAAAGATCAGCTCACCCGGAAAGAATAAAGTTTTGGCGATTGCCCTCGAACTGAAAAAATATTCTTGGAACCTTTCAAACTTTTTCAAAATATTTTTCATTCACACACTTATCATTGCAATTTTCTTGTTCATATTTTTGACTTCAAAGCTGCGGCAATTAAGCGGAGTGCTGCGCTCATTCCGTACAAGATTGATCGGCGCATTTCTCGTTGTGTCAATCATTCCTTTGATAGTAATTGCGTTCTATTTCAGAAATTTAACGGAAGAAAAAAACTCCGAGCTGATACAAAGAAGACTGAATGAGCTCACCGGTCAGGTTGAAACGTACATAAACACCTACACCAACGAAACTTCTTTGAATCCGGTGACGATATTTGATAAAGCTTCTCACGACCTGGGAATAAATTTTTCTGTCTATGAAAACGGAAGTTTGATTTACAGTCCTCAGAATGATTTTGTGAACACCGGTTTATTCCCAATCACGCTTTCTTCGGATGTCTATCGCAATTGTGTCGTGGGCAAGTATCAGAAAATTTTTGAACAAGAAAATTTTGACGGAACTCGGTATAACTCGATCTATACCAAAGAAGGAATTAACGGTGCGGACTATATTATCAGCGTTAACGATCTGATGAACGTTGTGTCTTACCCGTTCTCTGATGTTGACCTGGACTTTTTCTTATTCGGAATTTTTTCTCTTGCTGTTATACTTCTGATTTTGTTTAGCACATTGCTCGCAGAACAGATTTCTTTACCTGTGAGAAAATTAACAGCCGCGACAAAATCTATTAGTAACGGCGACTTAAATGTTGAGATAAGCTACCAAACAAAAAGCGAGATCAGCGACTTGGTGGATGGGTTCAACCAGATGGTGAACAGAATTAAACAGAGTCAAGCAGACATCGCGCAGTTTGAACGTGAAGCAGCATGGAAGGAAATGGCAAAACAAGTTGCGCATGAAATAAAAAATCCCCTTACGCCGATGAAACTTTCCATTCAGCAGCTTATCGCCGCATACAAAGATAAATCTCCAAAGTTCGATTCGATCTTTGAAAAAGTTACCGAAACTGTTGCGGCTCAAATAGAGATTTTGAAAAACATTGCTTCCGAGTTTTCCAATTTTGCGCGTATGCCTAGATTGAACATTGAAAGAGTGAACATAGTCGCTTCAATCAACGAAGTTCTCAACTTATTTTCAAACGAAAACAAAACGATAAACTTTTCTGCTTCGGAAACCGTTGTGTATATTAATGCCGATCAGGATCAGTTAAAACGGACACTTGTAAACTTGATTCGAAATTCAATTCAAGCTGAGGCGCAGAAAATATCGGTGACGCTCGCAAAGGAAGAAAACGATTGCAAAATAAACATTGAAGATGACGGCGTGGGCATAGATCGAGAAAACATCGAAAAAGTATTCGACGACAGTTTCACAACAAAAACCGGAGGAATGGGTTTAGGGTTGAGCTTAACGAAACGTTTCATCGAAAGCATCGGCGGCACAATCCGAATTGAAAAATCTTCTAAAGAAGGAACTGCCTTTCTATTAACTTTTCCGTTGGCGGAATAATGGCTCAGTTAACACCGCACCAGATAAAAGCGTTAGATCGCAAGACTCACATTTCATTAACAGCAAACGCTGGTTCCGGAAAAACATTTGTTCTGTCGAAGCGATTCGTTGAAATTATTTTGAATGAAGATGTTGATTTGAATTCGGTCGTCGCAATCACATTTACCGATAAAGCAGCCGGGGAGCTGAACAAAAAAATTGCTGGTGAAATTGAAGAACGGATCAAAGAAGAAGCAAATCCTGAAAAAAGAAAACGGCTAGAGTCGTTCCGCCGCCAATTGGTTTCTGCAAACATTTCTACCATTCATTCATTCTGTATAAACGTACTCAAAGAATTTGCGCCCGAAGCCGGGATCGATGCGAATTTTGTCCCGATTGACCGTCCTACATCAGACGAGTTGATACAACTCAGCATCGAAGAAACAATCGGCGGTTTAATTGGGCACGACGATTACAAAGATGAACTAAAATATTTAATGCGGTTCTTCGGCTCGAAAAGAATTTTATCTGCCGAGCTCGAAAAATCAATTCAGCATAGACGTGTCATTTCGCGGTTGAAGAATGAGCTCTATAATCAAGCTGAAAAAGAAATTGCCGAATTTTTCCGTAACACCTTTGAAAAGGTTTTTGATGAAATATTTTCACGAGAATTGAAGAAAGGATTGTCAGTTGTTGAATTAATAAACAAAAAAGTTCTCGCTAAGAAACGTGATAATTCCGATGCAATCAACATACA
>JAJYMU010000168.1 GCA_021786655.1 Bacteroidota bacterium | reverse complement strand
TATCCGCCGTAACCAATCCGGCTTGGTAATCTTTCTCTTCGATGATGCGAACAACGTCATTTGATTCATGCGCCTTTTTGTACTGCTCTAAAGTTTTCGGGGAAAAAACTTCTTCAGGATTTTGGAGAACCCCCGTTGCCCAAAGCGTGAAATTTTTCGGCGTGGTAATCTCAACATTATAATTATTGAAATCGTTATACATCTCGGTTTGCCCGGTGTAGTTCTGCGTGTCCCATCCGTCTATGTCATCATAAACTGCAACTTGTGGATAAAAGTAAGAAACAAAAAATGATGTGCTGTCATACGTGCCCATGCGGATATTGGAGATTTTCGAAATGATAAAGCTCCAGCTGGTTTCAATTTCGATTTTCGATTTCGGCGCCAATGGTTTATCCAGTTTAATAAAAAGATTTGTGCCGGTTCGCGATAAACCTTCTTGTTTTCCATCGGTCTTCAATTGTTTTCCGTCAACAACAAGATTATGCAATTCAACTCCGTCGTGGATGTCCGAGGGATCAACTTCAAAATCGCGCATGTTTCCTTTGCGCAAAATGTCTTGGTAAAGACGAATAACAATTTGCTTAAGCGTATCGGGACTATTGTTGTAGTAAACAATTTTTTCTTCGCCGCTAATTTTTCTTGTCGGCGGTTCTATTTCCACTTTTATTGTGTAGTCGGATTTGTTCTGCCAGTAGTTCGGTCCCGGCGCGCCGTTCAATGTGCGCGTTCCTTTCTCAATTGCTTTTTCAATGTTGCGCGGAACAGGCAAAGAAGAGTTTTGTGAGTATGTATAGTTGCTGAACAAAACAACTGCTGCGAGACAAAGTAAAGCGGTAACCTTTTTCATTTTTTTCCTAACTTTTTGTTAGACTGAAATTGCGGCAAAAATAGACTGATGGGAGGTTTAATACAAATGAATTTATTTTAATGGCTGGGAATTTGTTTTGTGCTGGTTTCAAAAAAAACGGAAAGGTCTCTCGCCTCGCTTCGCGGGCGAAGCGGGAAGACCTTTCCCTACAGAACTGATTATGAAATCTTTGCGAGCGCTTGTTCTAAATCGGCAAGAATGTCTTTCACATTTTCTATTCCAACTGAAAGACGAATCAATCCTTCAGTAATTCCAGCAGCTTTACGAGCTTCTTCTCCCATGGTTAGATGCGTCATGCTTGCCGGGTGCTGAATCAAAGTTTCAACTCCGCCCAAGCTAACGGCGAGCTGGCAAAATCTAACTGAGTTCATTAAAATTTCGCCTGCTTTGTATCCGCCATTTAGTTCGAACGAGATCATTCCGCCGTGACCTTTATGCTGCTTTAATCCTATTTCGTATTGGGGATGGCTTTTCAATCCGGGGAAACGCACCCATTTTACTTTAGGATGTTTCTCAAGATATTCTGCAATTGGCAAAGTATTTTCGCAATGGCGCTGCATTCTTATCGAAAGAGTTTTTAACCCACGGTGAACGAGAAACGAATTGAACGGATCTATAACTCCGCCGTGCTGATTCAAAACTTTTCTCATCTTCAAATACATTTCCTCATCTTTAACAACCACAACACCGCCGACAACATCTGCATGACCATTTAAGAATTTCGTCATACTGTGGAGAACTATATCAACGCCGAAGACAAACGGCTGCTGAAGCGCGGGACTCATGAACGTGTTATCAACAACAACGAGCGCTCCGTTTTTATGAGCGATCTTCGATACCGCCTCCAAGTCCGTTATTGACATCGTAGGATTGCCGGGAGTTTCAACGTAAACAACTTTTGTGTTCGGTTTCATCGCCTTTTCAACTTCTTCGGCAAATTCAGAATCGACGAATGTTGCTTCCACTCCAAACTTCGAAAGAATTGTATTTATAAAAGTGTTAGTCGGTCCGTAAACCGATTTTGAGCAGACAATATGATCGCCGGATTTAAGAAGCGCGATAAGAGTTGTGCTCACAGCAGACATCCCGCTTGCACAGCCAAGCGCTTTGTGTCCGCCTTCAAGTTCCGCCATTGCGTTTTCAAGCGCTTTGATGGTTGGATTTTTCATGCGCGTGTAAATGTAGCCGTCAACTTCGCCTTTGAAAAGCGCCGCACCGTGGGCAGAGTCTTTAAATCTGAATGTTGATGTTTGATAAATCGGCGGAACAACCGGACCGAATTCATAATCGCCGATGCCGGCATGAACACATTTAGAATCGAACTGTAAATTTTTGCCGTGTGACATAAATTACTCTCCGGTTTGCGTTAAGCTTTCAATGTCGGCAAGATCTTTTAATCTTCCAGACGCTTTCTTGTTTTTAATAAAATCTTCCTTGCTGATATAATTAATAGTAGTGCCGCTGCTTTCAACTATCACGCGCCTTTTGTAAGCCTCGTCAAATTCAACACCGCTAATGCTCATAATTATGTCTATTCTAACCGGAGGAACACCCAGTTGAATGACAGAATTTTTATCCAGGAAATCGGCTGTTTGATATCCAAGAGACGAAAGACCAAAATCGTTAAGAGCTTTCTCGATTCGTTTTGCATTTTCTTCGCTAACATGAATCCAAACATCTATATCGCCAGTACTTCTCGGTGCCCCGTAAAAGCCCAAGGCAAACGCACCTACAATCAAATATTCAACGTGGTTCGCGTTTAATAACTCTAACAACTCTTTGAAATCTTGGTGGAGAACCATCTTTCACCTCGTAGAATTGTTGTCTTAAAAATTCTATTGCAGCAATTCTTTCTTCTGCGGTTTTTGAAAGCCAATACTCAAGATCGTAATTGCGTTTGTCTTTCAGAGATATTTTTCTAAAAACCTTTTCCATTCTTTTTATTTTTTCTCTGCTTCTTGGTTTAGAACCTCCCCTTGTCCCCTTCTTACTAAGGAGGAATTAAAGGGGGTAGTTAAAATTATTCTTCGCTGCTGCCGTTTCCATTTTCTTCTTCAGGGATTACGCGCGCGATGTCTGCAATGTCGTCGTTCTCATTCAGACGAATTAACCTAACGCCTTGTGTGTTTCTTCCCATCACACGAAGCTCGCTGACAGATTGGCGAATTACCATTCCCTGTGTTGTGATAATTACCAGCTCGTCGCCGTCGTTTACTTCTTTCATCGCAATAAGTTTTCCATTTCTATCCGATGTCTTAACGGTGATAACACCTTTCCCGCCGCGTCGTGATAATCTGTAGTCTTCTATCTCGGAACGTTTGCCGAATCCTTTTTCCGTTACAACCATCAATGTTGTTGCGTTGCGGACGACAATCATTCCGATCACAACATCACCCTTGCCCAACCTAATTCCGCGAACACCTGTTGCCGTTCTTCCCATATTGCGAACATCTTTTTCATTGAAGCGTACCGCCATTCCATTTCTTGTTCCGATGATTATCTCATTCTTTCCTTCGCTCAGCTTTGCTTCGATCAAACGGTCGCCGGCGGTAAGACTGATTGCGTTTATTCCTCCTCGTCGAATATTTGAATACGCAGAGAGAACCGTTTTCTTCACCGTTCCTTTTTCAGTTGCCATCACAATAAATTTATCGTCGGCAAATTCTTTTACGGTAACAAACGCCGTAATGTTTTCTTCTTTATCTTTTTCGATAAGATTTAAAATCGATCTTCCTTTTGTCGCGCGTCCGCCTTCGGGAATTTCATGAACTTTGAGCCAGTAACATTTTCCGCGATCTGTAAAGAACATAATGTAATGGTGCGTCGACGCAATGAACATGTGCTCGATGAAATCTTCTTCGCGTGTTCCGGCGCCCGTTACTCCTTTGCCGCCTCTGCCCTGTCTTCTGTAACCGCTTACCGGGAATCGTTTAATCAATCCCGCATGAGAAATTGTAACGACAACATCTTCCTCGGCAATTATATCTTCAAGCGCAAATTCTTTAAGCTCGCGTTCAATTGCCGTGCGGCGTTCGTCAGCATATTTTTCTCTAAGCGCAAGAAGTTCTTCTTTAATTATCGACCATCTTTTCTTTTCGTTGGTAAGAATACCTTTCAATTTTTCGATGAACTTGATCGTCTCTTTGTATTCGTCTTCTATTTTTTGTCTTTCGAGTCCGGTGAGGCGCTGCAGACGCATATCAAGAATTGCTTTCGCCTGAATTTCCGAAAGCTTGAACTTCTTCATCAAATTATTTTTTGCAGTCTCAACGTCTTTGGATTTCTTAATCGTCTGAATCACCGCATCGATATTATCGAGCGCGATGATGTATCCCTCCAAAATGTGAGCGCGTCTTTCGGCGGCTTCAAGATCGAACTTTGTGCGTTTGATCAGCACGTCCATTCTATGATCGAGGAAATGCTGCATCATCTGCTGAAGCGTTAAAACTTTTGGAACGCCGTTAACAAGCGCAAGCATTATAACGCCGAACGTAACTTGCATCGATGTGTGTTTGAAAAGCTGATTCAATGTTAACGCCGGCTGTCCGTCGCGTTTCATTTCGATTACGATGCGCATGCCGTCGCGGTCTGATTCATCGCGGATGTTTGAGATGCCGTCAATTTTTCCGTCGCGGACTAGCTCTGCTATTTTTTCTATGAGAGCCGCTTTATTTACTTGATACGGAATTTCCGTGATAATAATATTCTCGCGGTCGTTTTTCAGAACTTCAATATTTGCTTTGGCGCGGATAACAATTCTTCCGCGACCGGTGAGGAACGCTTCTTTAACTCCTTCGTAACCGTAAATTATTCCGCCGGTTGGAAAATCCGGAGCTTTAACAATTTTTAGCAATTCTTCCGGAGTTGTTTTCGGTTTATCAATTATCGCAACGAGTCCATTTATAATTTCGCCAAGATTATGCGGCGGAATATTTGTCGCCATACCAACTGCAATACCGCTGGCGCCGTTCACCAATAAGTTTGGTAAGTAAGACGGAAGAACTGTCGGCTCTTGCAACGATTCATCAAAGTTCGCAACGAAATTAACCGTGTTCTTATCAAGATCGCGCAGCATTTCATCTGCAATTCTTGCAAGGCGCGCTTCAGTGTATCGCATTGCCGCGGGTGAGTCGCCGTCAACGGAACCGAAATTTCCTTGTCCATCAACCAATGGATAGCGCAGAGAAAAATCTTGAACCATGCGCACCATCGAATCGTAAACTGCGGTGTCGCCGTGCGGATGATATTTACCAAGCACTTCGCCGACGATACGCGCGGACTTTTTATACGGCTTGTTGTGAGGAACTCCAAGTTCATGCATGCCGAATAAAACGCGGCGGTGAACAGGTTTCAATCCGTCTCTTACATCCGGTAATGCGCGCGCAACAATTACGCTCATCGCATAATCGATGTAGGACGATTTCATTTCTTCTTCGAGTGAGACGGGAACTACTTTTTCGAATATCGTTGTCATGTTCTTGTTTCTAATTAATGATTATAAATTTATTTCAGTTGTTATTTACTTTGCGTTCTTCGCGCTCACTTTGCGATCTCTGCGAGAAATATTTTCACGCAAAGTACGCAGAGGTTTCGCCGAGAGCGCAATGAAAATCTAAAAACTATTTTGTCTTATCTCTTTTCTTCTTCCTTTTATTTATAAAATTATCGTTGCCAATCCCAAATAAAACAGTATCGTAAAAACATCCGTCAGCGCAAGAGTAATTGGTCCCGCTGCAATTTTAGGATCCAGCTTAAATCCGTGCAGCGCCGCTGGAACGCTGAGACCAACAACCGCCGCAATCAACTGCACGCCCAAAACGCTGAGAGCAATTACTACTGCAGTAATCAAAGAACCTTTCCAAACAAAAACTATAAGTCCAACAAGCGCCGCGCTGCTTAACCCGATTAAGCTTGCCGTTTGAATTTCCTTCAAAACATTTTTCAAATACCATTTCCACGACGGCTGCGCCGAATGCAGCGTTTGAATCGTAACGGTCATCGATTGAATGCCGATGCTTTCTCCGAGTCCGAGCATCAGCGCCATAAAGAACGCGATCGCAATACTTTCCGTTAGGGTCGCTTCAAACATTCCCGCGAGCAGCGCGCAGATTGTTCCGCCGGTAATTGTTGTAAGCAGCCACGGAAATCTGTAACGCCACGCTTTTGTGGGCGACGCGTTTTTAATTTCAGAAATTCTAAAACCGATCTCTTCGAAAACGTCGTTCACTTCTTCGGGCTCTTCAACATTGAGCAGCTCTTCCGTGAAAAGATTTACGTCAACGATTCCGACAATTTTCCTTTCCGCATCTACGACGGGGAAAGCCAAAAATTTATATGTTACAAAGAACTCACACGCATCATAAACGCTTGCGCTGCTAGGAAGCGCGGCAACGCGCTTTACCATCAACTCCTCAATTTTCTGTTCGAGCTTGCCGGTCAACAATCTTCTCGTCGGCACAACACCGACAAGTTTTTTCTCATCGTCAACAGCATAAAAATAAACAATGCGCTCGCCAACGCCTTCGGTTCTAATTTTCTCGAGAGCTTCATCAACGGTTAAATTTTTATTGAGCACGGTAAAATCTTTGCGCGCAAAATTCAAAACCGGCTGATGATATGAATGCTCTTCGTTCATTTCCTTTCGTCATTCCAGACCTGCCTGCCGGTAGGCAAGCTTGATCCGGAATCCATGCTTTAGATTCTGGATCGCGTTCCGCTTCGCTTCACTTGTCCAGAATGACAAGGAAGCATTAAATATCCAAGTTGGCGTACTTGGCGTGTTTCTCTATGAAATCGCGGCGCGGTTCAACTGCGTCGCCCATCAATGTTTCAAAAATTTTATCCGCAGCTGCGGCGCTTTCCAAATTGACTTGAAGAACCGTGCGCGTTTCCGGATTCATTGTTGTTGACCACAACTGTTCGGGATTCATTTCGCCGAGACCTTTGTAGCGCGAGATTAAAATTCCCTTCGGCTGTTGTTCAACTCCCTCAGCAGCTTCTGCTGCATCGCCTTCTTCAACCACAACAACTTTTTCGTCTTTTCCTTTAGCGTCGGCTTTGAAGCGTTTCAATATTTTATCGCGCTCCTCTTCGTCGAAGGCGTAAAGTTCTTCTTTCCCTTTTTTAATTTTGAAAAGCGGCGGTTGCGCAATGTAAACTTTGCCCGACGTGATCAATTCCTTCATGTGTCTGTATAAAAACGTTAATAGCAATGTGCGGATATGGCTTCCGTCAACATCGGCATCGGTCATTAAAATAATTTTTCCGTAGCGCGCTTTTTCGTGATCAAACTCTTCTCCGATTCCCGCGCCGATCGCAGAGACCATCGCTTGTATTTCTATGTTCTCTAAAATTTTATTGATCTTAGCTTTTTCAACATTTAAAATTTTTCCTTTGATCGGAAGAATTGCCTGGAACCTTCTATCGCGTCCCATCTTTGCAGAACCACCCGCTGAATCTCCCTCCACAATGTAAATCTCGCAATGCTCGGGATCGTTGATGGAACAATCGGCTAGTTTGCCCGGCAGGTGCATTGAATCGAGCGCATTTTTTCTGCGCACCAGTTCACGCGCCTTACGTGCCGCTTCGCGCGCTTCGGCTGCGCGCATACATTTATCAATAATTTTCTTCGCGATCGAAGCGTTCTCTTCAAGAAACTCGGAAAGTTTTTCTCCAACGAGCGTTTCTACCGCAGACTTAACTTCACCGTTGCCGAGTTTTGTTTTTGTCTGCCCTTCAAACTGCGGCTCCATTACCTTCACAGAAATTACCGCCGTCAATCCTTCTTTGAAATCGTCGCCGGTCAAAGTTATTTTGTTGCTATCCTTAATGAGACCGTTTTTATATGCGTAATTATTGAATGTTCTTGTAAGCGCCGTTCTAAAACCAACGAGATGCGTCCCGCCCTCGATTGTGTTGATGTTATTAACATACGAGTGAATGTTTTCGGAATATGAGTCGCCGTACTCAAACGCAATTTCAACCGGCGTGCTGTCTTTCTCGCCCTCAATGTAAACCGGTTTGTGAATCGGCGAACGGTTCTCGTCAAGATATTTTACGAAGTCAATCAGTCCGCCTTTGAATTTGTAAACTTCTTCCTGTCCTTCGGCTTCGTCTTTCAGCGTCATCGTAACTTCTTTATTCAGATAAGCAAGTTCGCGCAGTCTTTCGGCAACGGTATCGAAATGAAATTTTACCACTTTAAAAATTTCTTTATCCGGCATGAAAGTGATTTTCGTTCCGGTGTTTTCGCTTTTGTATGTTCCGATCTGTTTTACCGCCGCTTTAGGCACGCCTCGTTTGTATTCTTGAAAATAAATTTTGCCTTCGCGTTTAACTTCAACCTTCATCCATTCTGAAAGCGCATTTACTACCGAAACACCGACGCCGTGAAGACCGCCGGAAACCTTGTAAGAATTCTTATCGAACTTTCCGCCGGCATGAAGAATTGTCATTACAACTTCGAGCGCGGATTTTTTTTCGACCGGGTGCATATCTACCGGAATGCCGCGTCCTCTATCTTCAACCGATACGGATTGATCCTTGTGAATCGTAACGACAACGCGGTCGTTGTAACCGGCAAGCGCTTCATCAATACTGTTATCAACAACTTCGTTTATCAGGTGATGAAGTCCGCGCGAACCGATATCGCCGATATACATTGCCGGACGTTTGCGTACTGCTTCGAGTCCTTTTAATACGTTTATACTTTTGGCGGTGTATTCTTCTTGAGCTGCGCCGTTGTCTTTTTCTTTTACTTCTTTTGCCATGTTTTTCCTGGATTCCTTATCTACAAAAACCTTATTGTTTTAATAACTTGTTCGCCGAAATATTTATTTATTTTTTCCGTAATTAGATTTTTTCTGAAGTTGAGCTCGCTTTTCCATACGGAATTTTCTACTCTTAAAAACAAAACTTGTTTTTCAACTTTCACCGCTTGTGTTATCGACTTCAGCTCCGGAAAAATTTTTTCGAATTCATCCACTATGCTATAGTTTTTTACCGTCTCCCGAAGATTGGAAAACTCGGTTTCCTTATTCAGTATTTGATCGATGCTTTTAAAACTGCTAAGCGACTGCTGCCGTGCCATTGCTAACTTTTATTAAAATGTTTTCTCCGCGAATGTTCAGACCTTCCGTTTTAGTAAGGTCGGTCAAGGTGATAAACGCTTGTCCTATCTTGCTAAGATATTCGCTAATTCGTCCCGCGCGATATGTGTCAAGCTCGCCGAAGACATCGTCCATTAAGAATAGCGGCGTCTTCCCAAGTTTTTCTTTTATGAAAAAGAACTGCGCAAACCGCAACGCTATCTGAAAAGTTTTATGCTGCCCTTGCGAGCCGAATCTTTTTAATTCCAAATCGTTGATCGAAAAAATAAAATCGTCCCGGTGCGGACCAACCAAATTAACCGCGCGGCGCAGCTCGTCTTCCCGCGCTGCGTTTATTTCTTCACGGAATTTCTCTGCAATATTATCCTCAGTAACCTCGTGAAGCGGTATGTAGTTAATCAACGGCTCTTCTTTATTTTCGATAATGTTGTTGTACGCTTCATGAAGGTACAAATTAAACTCATTAACAAACTGCATTCGGTGCTTTATAATTTCCGAACCAGAAGTTATCAGAGAATCCGTCCATGCGTCAAGTTGATCATACAAATTGCGGTTTCTCGATTCCTTGATTTGTGCCAGCAGCGACGATCTCTGCCGTAAAGTTTTCCCGTAATCCAAAATCATTTCCAGATACGCATGACTCGCCTGCGATATCACCGAATCAACAAAACGTCTGCGGTCGGAAGGCGCGCCGAGCGTTACTGCGTGATCGGCTTGTATCAGCGATACGATCGGAAATTTTCCTATTACAGAGGCGGAACTGAAAATTTGTTTGTCGTCTACGAAAAACGACTTCTTGTTTTTGACGGCGTCGAAGTAAATTCTTGTTGTGTTATCAGCAAGATCGGAGAACTTTCCACGGGCGTCAAAACAGTTTTCTCCGAAAGTAACTACGTCGTTTTCCACGGCGAGATTTAAATTTTTAGTCGTGCACAAGTAATAGATTGCCTCTAAAATAGATGTCTTTCCCTGTCCGTTCCCGCCTATAATGAGGTTCAACTTATCGGAAAATTCCAGCGATGTGTTTTTATGCAGTCTGAAGTTTTGCAAATCAATTTGTTTAAGAACCATATTATGTATTTAATCGCACAGGCATAAGCAGCATCATCAAGTCTTGGTTTTCCTTTTTCTGAACCGGTTCAACAATTACTGCTTTTGTCGCCGAGTGAAGTTTGAAAATAACTTCTTCTTCTCCGCTTAGATGATTTAAAATATCGTTTAGGTAAGCCGAGTTAAATCCGATTTCTATTTCGTCGCCGGCATATTCGCAAACTACTTTCTCTTCACCGGATGCACCGATATCCAAATCCTCGGCAGAAATATCAAGCGAGTCTTTCTTTATTGAAAACTTTACACGGCGTGTGCTGCTCGTAGAAAACAGCATCATTCTTTTTATTGAATCATGAACGTCTATTGTGTTTAGCTTCATCAAGAATTCATTTTCCAGAGGAATAACGCTCGAATAATCCGGGTACTTCTGGGCGATTAATCTCGTAATCAGCTCGATATCGTTCAGCTTAAACGACACATATGTTTTTGTGAGGTGAATCTTCACGTCTTTTTCATCTAGGATTTTAAGCAGAACAGATACTGCTCTTTCTGGAACTACATACTGCTGATTAAATGCAGCTTTTATATTTTTCTTTAGAAGATTAACTAACCTATGTCCGTCTGTTGCAACAAACCTAAGTCCCTCGTCTGTAAATTCGAAAAGAGTTCCCATCATTGCAGGGCGCATTTCTTCTTTGCTCATAGCGAACGAACTTTTTTCAAACGCCTGTCGCAATTCCAATCCGTTGATAACAACTTCGTTTATATCTTTTGCCGATTTATCTGCGTCAACCGATGGGATTTCCGGAAACTCGTCTGCATCCAAATAGCTAATCGAGTACTTGCCCATGTCGGTTACAAGATTAATTTTCTTGTTCGCCATAAATTTGAAATGAATCGTCGTTTCCTTTAAGGATTTTACAATGTCACTCAAAAGACGTGCGGGAACTACAATTTTAATGTTGTCTTCTGTAACAATATTCAGAGACGATTTTAATGAGATTTCAAGATCGGTCGCATAAATTGTTAATTGACCGTCTTTAATCTCAAATAAAAAGTTCTCTAAAATTGGCATTGGAGTTCTAGTAGGTACGGCTGGAATTATTTTGCTGAGCAGTTTTTCAAGTTCTTTGCTGTTGACTTTAAATTCCATAATTCATCTCCATGTTGGATTAAAAAATATCAAAAATCGTTGCCACTTTCAATTTAACTTTTCAGATGATATGATTTATTTCAACACCGTTATTATTAACTAATATAGATTTTTAAAAATTAATTATAATAAGATAACTGTTAATATGTTGATAAGTGAAGAATAACAAATTATTAGCTGTTATTCTGAAGAAAAACTTTGTTGTGATTGTTGATAACTAGTTGACCGCAAGACGTTATTCACCGATATGTTGAAAACAAATAATAGTAAACAATAAATTAACCTGATTAACACAAGATATTAACACGTTACCGACAGTCGAAAAAGTTAGGAAGCGCTCATCTCAATTTTGTTTCGCAACGCATCAATCATATCTTTTACTTTTGTGTCTGATTGAACGAGTTGCTCAATGCTGGTTTGTGAATGAATTACTGTTGAGTGATCTCTTCCTCCAAAATGAAGACCAATAGTTTTGAGCGACGACTTTGTAAGTGTTTTTGATAAGTACATTGCGACCTGACGTGCAAAGACAACTTCTTTACGCCGGTTTTTCTCACGGAGTTTGTTTTCCTCAATACTAAAGTGGCTGCAGACAACAGTGGTTATAAGATCAATAGAAACGTTGACTTGTTTATTGGTAGATACCTCGCGAACGGTTTTCTTTACCAGCTCGAAATCTATTTCTTTAGAGTTGAGAGAAGAATTTGCCAGCAATTTTATTAAACAGCCTTCCAACTCACGAATATTTGAGGTTATGTTTTGAGCTATGTATTCTAAAATTTCTCGCGAAAGAATAATTCCATAGCTCTCGCTTTTATTTTTCAAAATAGCAACGCGGGTTTCAAAATCAGGCGGCTGAATATCTGCGGACAAACCCCAAGAAAATCGTGAGATTAGTCTTTCGTTTAAACCCTTTAGATCCTTCGGCGCCTTATCGCTAGATAAAATTACTTGTCTTCCGGACTGGTGAAGTGTGTTGAAAATTTGGAAGAACAAATCCTGCGTTTTCTCTTTACCGATTAAAAATTGTATATCGTCGATGATCAATGCATCCATGCTTTTGTAAAAACTTGAGAACTCGTTCACCGTATCGTTTTGGATTGCTTCTACAAATTCAACAGTAAAAGCATCGGATGAAATATATACCACCCGTTTGTTTTTTCCCTGTTCTAGAATCCTATTTCCGATAGCGTGAATGAGGTGGGTTTTTCCTAAACCAACACCGCCATACACAAAAAGAGGATTAAAAGAAGTTTGTCCAGGGTTATCACCTACCGCAAAAGCGGCAGCGCGCGCGAGTTGATTACCTTCGCCCTTAATAAAGTTTTCAAATGTGTGGCGGGGATTAAGGTAAGTTTCGAAATCGCGCGGTTTTGTTTCTTGCACCGAACTAGTAATCGGAACTACTAGCTGTTTTATAGCAGGTTCTTCAACGGGTTCTTTTTCATCATAGATAACGTAAACTAGTTTAGCTTCTGGACCAAGAACTTGTGTAACAGTTCTATTTATTAACGTATTGTAATGCTCTTCTATCCATTCGATAAAAAAATTGTTAGGCACATAAATTTTCAATGTATTGTTTTCAACTTCAAAAGGCTTTATGGGTAAGAACCAGGTGTTGTAAGTTATGAACGGAACATTATTTTTTATGAGACTTAAACACTCTTTCCAGAGAGTTTTTGCATCTTTATCAAACAGGACGCTTTCGGCTGTTGTTAGCATATTATCCACAATAAGAAAAACTTAAAAAGGTGAAAGAATACAAATTCTAGTTTTATAAACCGTCTTAAAAAAAACAGTATCAACAAATTATTAACATTAAACGGGGTTTATAACATCTTGCTAAACAAGGAATTACAAAACAAATTAATCTATAACGAACACTTTTTGAGCGCTACAAAAACCAAGTCGGTGACTTTTTTTTAATGTGAAACGTTTCACAAAACGAAATTATTCACAACTTATTAACACCCCTATTTCCTTGGTTTTGGTGCGGGTGAAGATATGTTTTGGAGCCTTCTCCTGCAAATTAATTTTAACAAAGGACAAAAATTTTTTTGCAGGAAACAAGTTTTGAATAGACACAAGCACAAGCTAAATTTGTGCCGAGAGTTTTGATAAAGCGAACAAATCATTTCAGAGTAGAATGAAAAATATTTTGATTGTTTTTACCGGCGGTACTTTTTCGATGAGAATAGATGAAACGACAAAAGCGGCAATACCGTTTTATCATGCGAAAGATCTTTTGGAGAAAATTCCAGAAGCGCAAAACCTGGCAAATATTTCTATTTACGAATTTGGAAATTACCCTGGCCCGCACATGACACCGGAACTTATGCTGGATCTATCAAAAAAAATAAAAAATTTTGTTGATCAAGAAAAAGTAGATGGAATAATAGTAACACACGGTACCGACACGCTGGAAGAAACCGCATATTTTGTAGATTTAACAGTTAAAACAGAAAAACCTATTGTTGTTATCGGTGCGATGAAAACCAGCAGTGAACCGGATTGGGATGGTCCGCGAAATCTTGTAGATGCAATTCGAATATGTAATAACGAAAACAGCAAAGGACTGGGAGTTCTTGTCTGCTTAAATGGTGAAATAAACGCTGCAAGCGAGGTTACTAAAACGCACACGGAAGATATAGAAACATTCATGAGTCTCGATTTCGGCTCGCTGGGATTCGTGGAAAAAGGAAAAGTAGTTTTCAATCGGCTACCAAGAAAACTAGAAACTATTGAAACAGACGAAATAGATTCGAATGTAGATCTTATAAAGGTTTACGCAGGAATGAACGAAAAATTTTTCAAACTCTCTGCTAATAGCGGCGTTCACGGGGTAGTTATAGAAGCCATGGGGGTAGGCAACGTTCCGCCTCCCGCTTTCGAAGGAATAAAATATATTGTTGAAAAAAACATTCCCGTAGTTTTAGTTTCACGTTGTCCAGCTGGAGAGACGCTTGATATTTACGGTTATCCAGGAGCCGGAAAATGGTTGAAGCAGTTGGGGGTCATATTTACGGATTATTTGAACGGCCAGAAAGCGAGAATAAAAATGATGATCTGTCTCGGCAAAACAAAAGATCTGAAAGAAATGAAAAAAATGTTTGAGGGATAGACTGTTCGCTTCTTCACAAAATATAAAAGCCGCTTGGGAAACACTAAAACCGTGGGTTGGCTCGCTCGTTCTCCTTCCTTTTATGATATTCTATACATTGAACGAAGGCAAATTCACATTTATCGATTTTGTAAATCTCCTTATACATGAAGGCGGACACGGAGTTTTCAAAGTCTTCGGAAAGTTTATTTATACGCTTGGTGGATCGTTGATGCAGATTTTGATTCCGTCCATGTTCATAGTTTATTATTCGATTAAGAGGATTCGCTTTGGAGTTCAAATTTTTTTGCTATGGCTCGGCGAAAACTTTATGAATATTAGCGTTTATGTTGCAGATGCAAGAGCCAAGCAATTACCTTTACTTGGCGGCAACAAGGTATATCACGATTGGAATTATCTTTTGGGCGTTACAGAATTGCTCGAGTACGATAAACTTTTGGGAACGATCGTTTATGGAACCGGCGTATTGATGTTTGTTGTCTCCTTCTTCTTGCCCCTCTTCATAAAAAGTTACCGCGAAGTAAAAATAGACCTTCCTATTTAATCAACCTTTGAACTTTGTCTTGTCCCAGTTGCCAGGCAACTAAACCACGCAGGCGGAAAAGATCGACATATTTTTCGTTGCGATTTATAAGTGATAGATAATAAATGTACACTTTTGCATAGTTCTGTTTGTAAAGGTTTAGCATTGCATAAACGTAAAAGAAATCGCTAGGATCAAATCCCTTTAATAAATGAGGCGACCGCATGATATATCCCTCTGTCCGATCGCAAAGTGCTTCCGCTTTGTCAAATTCACTATTCTCGAAATACGCTTTAGCAAGCTGACTGTAAACTTTAATTTGCAAAAGACTGTCCTTCGCGGTTGTTTTCAAGAACACTTGCGCCTGGTTTTCAATAGAAAAGATGTGAAGGAACGTCGTTGAATTAAGATTTTCCAGAAGCAGAGAGTTGTTATAATCTTTTACGATTTGAACAGAATCCGGATGTTCGCGAACAAGCTTTTCTAATGTATAAGATCGAAGATTATTCAGCGTTAACTTTTCCAAAGAACGAGCTTTAAGTAAGTTCGCTAAGTAATCGTTTGGATAAAGTTCGGATAAGTATCTTGATAAGCCGTAAGCGAACTTAAAATTATTTGTTCGCTCGAGATTGTAATTGATAACATCTACAAGCTCAGCTTTTGATGGCTTAGTTGTTTTTGCAAAATCTTTCACCAGCAAACCATGTTGGTTCAGAGTATCAAATTTTTCATCCGCCGAATAAATATACGTTGATCTATTACCCGCGTAGAATGCTAGCGGCGCAAGAAACTCCAGCACCGGTTTTATTTCGGAATTGATCGGTTGCCGAGCAACCAACTGTGAAAAACCTCTCGGCGAGTAAGACTGGCACGCTAAGAACGTAAACGGGTCGTGAATTCCTACGCGGTACAAATCTGCTGCAATTTTTGGAGACTGAAATTCTTGCGTCAGCCGCTCTAGGTTAAGAGCGATTTCCTTTTTTGAACCGACCAAAATTATATCATTGGCAACACTATTCCATAATTGGCAATAAGGAAATACAGAAGCGAACGTGCTCAAGACAAGCCGGACAACCTCGTCGTTGGCTTCGTAGAGATGAAACCACTGAACCATAATACCGTTGTCGTCGAGTTTATCGAAACATTTTTTGAAATATTCTTTTGAGAATAAATTACCGATGCCAGCAATCCATGGATTTGACGGCTCGGAAATAATGACATCGTACTTTTCTTTAGAGAGCTTGAGCAAAGTGTGCGCATCTTCGTTTATCAAGCGGAGTCTCAGATCGGAGACACAATTATAATTTTCTTTGCTAAAATATTTTGCCGCATCGATAACTTCTTTTGAAATCTCGGCACAGACCACTTTCTCAACCGGATGGGTTAAAACCGACCCGATAGTTGTTCCGCTGCCGAAGCCACCAACAAAAACTTTCTTAGCGTTCGGATGAAGCAGCATCGGAATTTGTCCAAGCAAAACCTGTGTCGGCATATCGAAGTACGTGCTCGCATCCGCTTTGCCGTTAATCACCAACCTTTTCTTTGAGTGGTCGGATTTTGATTGTGCAACCGCAACATTTGCCGTTGCGCCTTCTTTGTAAAAAATAATTTCTTCGTTGGAAAAACGATTTAGGAAATCATCAAATGATTTTGGAGGAGTCTCACCGAACGACTTAAAAACCCCGCTCATCATAACGCGTTTATTCCACTCAGGCGAAATGGATAGATAGACGAGGAAACCAAACATGATAATTAAGCCGAGCGCAACTTTCAAACCGGTTCTTATCGGCTTAAAGAATAAAATTATCAACAACGCAGCAAAGAGATTCAGCGCAATACCGATTTCAAAAGCACCTTTTATTCCCCAGAGAGGAATGAAGATTAAACCTGTGATTATTACCCCGCCAACAGTGCCGAGCGTGTTAACGGAAAAAACTTTGCCGACCGAGGCACCGATCTTTTGGTTTGAACGCGAAACGATTTCTGTTGCAAGCGGGAGCGACATTCCCATGAAAATTGTTGGCAGAAGTATAAGCGCAAAACAAACTGCAAATTCGACCAACAAAAAGACCCAAAACGTTTCATCGTTCTTGTTTAATAAGGCGGAAAACCGCCAGAGATAGTAAGGAAGTCTTTCATATAAACTGAGCGCCGCTATAGTTGAAAGCGCGATTGCAGCCTGGCAAAACGATAGAAGTTTTACATAGTTAAACTTGCTTAAAAATTTTAGTGAGATGATAAAACTCCCGATTGTTATACCGCCGATGAACGACAGAAGCATAATGGAAAAAGCGTATGTTGAAGAGCCGAAAAAGTTTATAAGCAGCCGGGTCCACACCATTTCGTACAGAAGCGCAGCCATACCCGAAATACCGGCAACCAAAATGATTACTTTAGAAGAAATATTTTTATTGTGGGTTTGTTCTTCCGGCGCTTCAGTCAAGGGTTTTTCTTCGGCATGAAAATTCTTTATGGAAAACGATAAAGCAAATGCGGCAGCTCCAAGAAGAACGTTAATTGCCGCCGTAGAATAATTGGTTATTTCCAACCCGAAATCTTTAATTAAAATGAATCCGGCAAAAATTACTCCTATGACGGCACCGAAAGAATTTAAAAAATAAAGAACGGCTATTTGTTTTCTGCTTTCGCTAATTTTCTCTACAAAGAATTTACTTAGAACCGGAAGTGTTCCGCCCATTAAAGTGGTTGGTATAAGAAGCAAAACGGCGCTGATTAAAAATCGGAACGTGTTAAAAACGAAAAGCTGCGTCTCAAGATTTAGATTTGACGACATGGAGAGAAATACATTTCCGAGAACGGAACTTAGCGCTGGATAAGAAAAACAGTATAGGCCGATTGTTAGTTCAAGCAGAGAATAAAGGCGCACTGGATTTTTTACGACGTCGGCTTTTCTTCCAAACAAAAAATTTCCGAGAGCAAGACCGCCAAGAAAAGTTGCGAGCACCGTCATCTGGGCGTAAGTAGTATTGCCGAGAAACAGCCCGAGATACTTGAACCATACAAT
>JAJYMU010000156.1 GCA_021786655.1 Bacteroidota bacterium | reverse complement strand
GATCTTTCAGGATGTCTTTCCGTCGATTAGCGATTCTTCCAAACCTTTGGATGAAGAATTAAAAGTAGAAGAAAAGATAGAACATGAACTTGGCGGACCATCACTGATTCAAGAAACTCCGGTTGCTGACGAATCGAAACACATGACCGAGCTGACTGAAAAAAAAGAAGAGATCAAATTTGGACAAACAGACGAGCCGAAAAGTGCGCCGGAGATTCCGTTTGATGAAAGCGCATTCTTAAATGAAGACGGAATTCCCAAAGCCGAGTTTGAAATACCCGATGTTCAACATGCCGCAGAAAAAAAATCCGACGAAGATCTGACCGATGCACTTTTCAGAATTTTGGGCGGCACTGGAAGTGAACAGACAGCACCGAAAAAACCAGCGGAACCGGTTTCATCTTTTGAGATGGACGAAGCATTCTTAGCGAGTCTAAACTTCGGTGAGCCGGCACAAAAGAAATCTGAACCGCATGCCGAACATATTCCACCAGTTACGGAAGAGAAAAAAATTGAGCCGGAAATTGAAGAGCCGAAATTTGAAGTTGAAACGCCAGCTAAGATTGTAGAACCTCCAAAGCAGGAAGCGATACCGGAAAATATTCCCGAACTTGTGATTGAAGAACCGCAAATAAAAGAAACGGCAATACCGGAGAAAGTTCAGCAAGCAAAAATTGAATCACCTAAACCGAAACCGTCTGAAAAAAAAACTGCGACCATTGATGAGCTCAACATGATTATTAAAGCCGCCGAGCTTGTCAATTCTAATATCCGCGTTGATGAAGTCTTAAAGAATATTGTTGGTGTTGCTACCAACCTTACGAATGCCGAGCGCGGGACTCTATATTTAATCGACAGAGATAAAAATGAATTGTGGTCGATCATAACTCTCGGTGACGAGATGAGAGAAATTCGCCTTGCAATCGGCGAAGGTCTTGCGGGATACGTTGCAAAGAGCGGCGAAACAATCAATATTAAAGATGTTCAGAAAGACCCGCGCTTCAAAGCGGATTTTGATAAAGCAAGCGGATATGTAACGAAAAACATGATCTGTTTTCCGATCAAGAACAACAAGGGTCTAATCATCGGTGTTCTTCAGTTGCTGAATAATAAGAACGGAGAGTTTTCGAAACGCGACGAAGAATTTTTAATTGCTCTTTCGATTCATGCCGCGATAGCAATTCAAAATGCGGAATTGGTTGAAAAGCTTTTGCAGTCCGAGCGCGTTCAGTCGTTGGGTAAGATGACAAATTTTCTGATTCAAGATATTAAGAAACCTATTCTTGTCGCCAAAAGATATGCCGAGCATTTGAAGAATAAGCAATTGCCGGATGATGCGGTTCAAGTTGTGAATATGCTGCTCGAACAAATTACGCAAGTCGCCGATCTCGTCCAAACAACATCAAGTTACTCGGAAGGGAAAACTATTCTTAGAATGGTGAAGGTTAATTTGAACGAAACTTTGTCGGACTATTCTTCTAGGAGCGAACAATATGTTGAAAACAGACTTTGTGAAATAGTTAACGAGCTGGATAAAGATGTTGCCGTGAAAATCGACGTCAAAGAATTCTATCAATGTTATATGAGTATTGTTAAAAATGCGTGCGATGCGATGCCTGACGGCGGGAAAATTTATATATCTACAAAACGGCTGGACAAGAACATTGAAATCCGTTTCCGCGATACTGGACTTGGTATTCCGGAAGGATTTAAAGATAAAATTTTCGAACCGTTTGTGAGCGTCGGTAAAAAAGAAGGCACCGGTCTGGGTCTATCGATAACAAAAAATATTGTTCAGAATCTTAACGGCACAATTGCGGTTCAAAGTGTTATGGGCGAGGGCTCAACTTTTATAATTACGCTTCCCATTTCATCTGTCTTTTAACTAGTAACTAGTCGTTCCGGTTATTCGGAATCATGTCTTACTTATGTCTTATAATTTGATAACCATTTTAGGCCCTACTGCAGTCGGAAAAACTCGTCTTGGCGCACTGCTTGCAAACCGGTTTAACGGAGAAATAATTTCAGCCGACTCGCGGCAAGTTTACATTGGAATGGACATCGGAACGGGAAAAGATCTCGGCGACTATACTGTGAACGGCAAAACCGTACCGTTCCATTTAGTCGATGTTATAGAGCCGGGGGAAGAGTTTAACCTTTTTATGTTCAACAAACTTTTTTATGAATTGTTTGATGAAATTACCTCGCGGAGAAGAATTCCATTTTTGGTCGGCGGAACTGGACTGTATCTTCATTCTATTTTAAAAGGTTATGAACTCAACGAGATAAATTTTAATCAAGAACGCTTCAACAAATTGGAACGGTTGGAATTACCGGAACTAGCCGGCTTGCTGCGCAAACTTAATCCCGCGCTGCACAACACAACGGATTTATTGATTAAGGAAAGAGTAATCCGCGCAATCATGATTACGGAAAGTCAGAATGAAGTTAAACCGGCTGGCAAAACCAAAATCAACTCGCTAGTCATCGGGATAAAATTGAAAAGAGATGAAATTAAACGGCGAATCACGGAACGGCTGAAACAAAGATTACAGAACGGGATGATTGACGAGGTGAAAAAACTGGTCGACCAAGGCGTTTCTTATGAGCGGCTCGATTTATTCGGTCTCGAATACAAATTTATCGGAAAACATTTGCGCGGCGATCTGAGCTACAACGATATGTTTCAAAAGCTGAACAGTGCGATTCATGATTTTGCAAAGAGACAAATGACATGGTTTCGTAAAATGGAACGCGAAGGAATTCAAATTGAATGGATTGACGGACCGGATTACGAAGCCGCACAGAAAATTATTCTTCAGAAACACTTTTCATGAATAACCAGCTATCCCCGGAAAACGAACAAACGGCAATCGTTAAAAACTATCTGCACAAACATGGTTTGAATTCTTGGTCGCTTACCGTTTCCGGGCAGAAAAAATTTAATAACGTAGTTGTCATTCCCGCAATTGAGGAATCTGAAAACGTGAAGCGCCTTTTAACTTCACTTGTGCAAAATGACAAAAAATGCTTCAATAAAAGTCTTTTTCTTTTTGTGGTGAACAATCTCAAGAGTTCAGAATTAACCGTTAAACTTGATAACCGAAACACATTAAATTTTTTGCACGGAATAATTGGTAAGGATCTCAGAACGCCCGATGCAAAGACGTTTAT
>JAJYMU010000047.1 GCA_021786655.1 Bacteroidota bacterium | reverse complement strand
ACTCGGTTTTGAGTTCTTTGATCTAGATAAAGTAATAGAGGATGAAGAGAAGCAGACTATTATCGAAATTTTTGAAAAGAAGGGGGAAGATTATTTTAGAGAACTTGAAAGCAAAACGCTGAAACACCTTTCTGAGAGTAAATCTGCTGTGATTTCATTAGGCGGTGGAACAATTACAAACAAAAATAATTTTGATCTGCTCAAGAGAACCGGAAAGATTATTTACTTGAAAGTTTCGCCCGATAACCTGTACAAAAGGTTGAAGAATAAAATTGACCGCCCGCTGTTCAAAGACATGGTGTTGAGCGAAAATTCCGAAGATGATTTTATGAATCGGATAAATGAAATGCTCGAGAAGCGAAAAGAGTTCTATGAGAAAGCAGATATCGTCATGGAAACCGATTCACAGCCGCTTGGTAGAACTGTTGATAGATTAGCAAAAAAAATAAGTGAATTTTTCGATGAAAAAGATTGAAATAAAAATTCCACACAAAACATACCCGGTTTACGTCGGCGCAAATTCTATTGCTCAACTCCCGAAACTGATAAGCGCAAAACAGTTCTACAAAAATGTTTTTGTCATTGCTGATCGGAAAGTTTTGGAACTGCATCATGAAAAGGTGGAAGAGTTAAAACGTAACCTGGGTAAAAGATATTTCATTTTTGAATTTGACGGCGGCGAAAAAAATAAGAGCGCGGCAAGCGTTGAAAAAATGTATTCTGCATTGATACAGAATCAATTCGGGCGCGACACGCTGATCATTGCAATCGGCGGCGGAATAACCGGCGATATTGCCGGATATGTCGCTTCAACTTTTACCCGCGGCGTTCAGCTGATTCAGGTCTCGACAACTTTGCTTGCAGCCGTTGATAGTTCTGTCGGTGGTAAAACGGGAATCAATTTTGGTGAAACAAAAAACATTGTCGGTACATTTTACCAACCCGAGTTTGTTTTGATCGATTCGAACTTTTTGAAAACTCTACCCGATGAAGAACTAATCTGCGGGGTTGGCGAAATACTTAAGTATGCTTTTCTTACCGATGTCTCATTCTTTGATTTCTTAAACAAGAATTTAGATAAGCTTTTGAACGGTGACGATCTAGTCATATCCAAGATTATCGAAAAATGTGTCCGGTTCAAAGGGGATGTAGTTACCAAAGACGAAACGGAAAGCGGCTTAAGAAAAATTTTAAATCTAGGTCATACATTCGCTCATGCAATCGAAGTTGAACAGAACTACGCCGTTAAACACGGACAAGCAGTTGCCGTAGGGTTAACATGCGCTTTGTACCTTTCCAAAGAAATTGGGTTGCTTGAGGAAGAAAAGTTCCGACACTATCTCGAACTGCCTCTGAAATTGAAAAACAAAGTAAACATCACTTCGTTTAACGCCGATTCCATTTATCAAATTATGCGGCGCGACAAAAAAGGAGTTTCTCAAAAAATAAGATTTGTGCTGCTGAAGGAGATCGGAAAACTTGTTCTTGATGTGGAAGTGGAAGAATCAAAAGTGTTTAACGCAATTCACGAAGGCATAAGCTGTTTTTTGAAATAAGTCGAATGATTTTCCGATGACAAAAAAAAATATTGTTTTTCTTATCCTACTGATTACATTTTCAAAGCTGGTTGTTGCGCAGTTCGAAAGAGAAACGCGCGCCGTATGGCTTGCAACAAACTTCAGATTGGATTGGCCGCCACCAACATTTGATCAAGAAAAACAGAAGCTGGCTTTAGTCCAAATCTTCGACGACATCAAATCGAAAAACCTTAACACTGTTTACTTCCAAGCATACAGCAACGGAATGGCGCTGTTTCATTCTTCCTTCGAACCGTTCTCGCCGTATATCACAGGCGCTGTAAATGGCGCAGCATCTTACGATCCGCTGAAATTTGCGATTGAACAGGCGCATAAGCGCGGATTGGAAATTCATGCATGGGTAAACATTTTCAAATGTTTCAACGGAACTGAAAACAACATTCTCAGCGACCCGAATCATATTTCCAAACGAAAACCGGAATGGGTGATTGAAGATTTTCGCGATGGACAAAAATCTTACTGGCTGGATCCCGGATTACCAGAAGTTCGCGAATACATTGCCGACATGCTTACTGAAATGGTTGAGAAATATGATCTCGACGGCGTTCAGCTTGATTACATTCGGTATCCCGGTAAAAATTTTGACGATCACCTTTCGTATGAAAAATACGGCAACGGTCTTTCAATCGACGATTGGCGGCGAAACAATATCACCGAGACAGTTGCGTTGATCTACAAAAAGATTAAAGCGGTCAAGCATTTTGTGAAAGTCGGTGCAGCTCCAATCGGCATTTACAAAAATGTAAACGGCATTAATGGTTGGGAAGGATTAACAGAAGTTTATCAAGACTCCCGCGAATGGCTTAAGCGCGGAATAGTTGATTACTTGGCACCGCAAATCTATTGGGGTATCGACGACAAACCGAGATTCGACGTTATTGCAAAAGAGTGGACTGGAAATTCTTTCGGTAGAAATATTGTACTTGGAATTGCCGCATACAAGGAAAACGTGAAAAATGATTTGGATAGAATTGTAAAATTTGCGCGCGCGATAAATGCGAGCGGCGTTTCATTTTTCCGGTACGGCAATATTAAAGATGCCAGCTTTGCTTTCTTCCCGTATAAAACATTCCCGGCATCAATGACGTGGCTGGACGGCATCCGTCCCGCTCCGCCGGTAAATTTGGTTTTGAAAACGATCAGCGATGACAAAAATTTGTATTCGATGAGCTGGCAAGTTAGCGATTCGACTACAACGCCGGATTCGATCCGCTACTTTGCACTTTATAGTATGCCGGACAAAAATGCCGAGTTACTTCCGTCACATTTTTCGGAACTTATTCCGGCAAATCGGGATTCGATAAAGTTCGGAATACCGTACCCTCATCAGGTCAATTACTATTTTGCGTTGAAGTCGGTAAGCAAATTATGGAATGAGAGTGTCGGTTCATCCAACGTTGTTGAAGTAAAATTGCCGGAGATGAATCAGTTGCTGCAAGCATCAGATTACTTTGCAAAGCCGGTTTTGTTCAAGTATGAAAATGGAATTTCAAGAATTTTACTTTTCACGAACATGAGTGAAGAAATAAAAATTTCCGGTGTTAGCGATGGTGAAACGACAACACTTCTAACTGAAA
>JAJYMU010000158.1 GCA_021786655.1 Bacteroidota bacterium | reverse complement strand
ATTGCGACTTGAACAACGCGAAAATTAATATCGAATCGGAAAAAGGAGTGGGTACAAAAATTACAGTTGCTTTTCCCAAATCATAAAACTGTTTTGTCGTATTAAATGGAATTATTGGGGACTAATGAATAACTTACGTTACGCAGCTAATTCTTAATCTTGCTCTTAATCATAATCTTATTTATTCAGCTATTGTTGGCTGATTATCATCTTTGGCTTGAATTTTTCTCTTTGCAAATGTTAGGATGATGATTTATATTTCTTGCGAGTCCAAACGGCATTTGCTTCCCCCCAAAGTGAATGTCTGACTCGAAGGAGCCGTTTAATTGCGGCTCTTTTTTTTATTAAAATAAGTGTATATTGCTTTTAGAATATCCACATAAAAAAATAACCTCTGATTAGAAAAGGGAAATAACTTAAATCCAACTCTGAGCATTATATACTTAGCGATTCGAAAATTGGATAAAAAATCGCTCGTTTCTATTTTCTTTTATCAATTTCAATCTCGAACTTCATTTGACTTCTTCAATCGAATCTGGGCGGGATAGTTCGATTAACTAATTTTTTCTCAGAGTAATGATAAAATAATAAGGAGTTACAAATGAACATCTACGTAGGCAATTTATCACCGCAAGTAAAGGAAGAAGATTTACAAAGTCTTTTTTCCGAATTTGGTCAAGTAAGCAGCGTCAAAATTATCAGCGATATGTTTTCCGGCGAGTCCAGAGGATTTGCTTTCGTTGAAATGAGAGACAAGACTGCAGCTCAAAAAGCAATTGAAGCGTTGAACACAAAAGAAGTAAAAGGCAAAAAAATCACGGTCAATGAAGCGCGCCCCAAGGCAGATAACCGGCGACGGGGCGGCGGAGGCGGTGGTGGAAATAGAGGCGGTGGTGGAGGCGGCGGACGACGCTGGTAATCCCTTTTCTCGCTTCGAGATATTATTCTAACTTACGTTACGCAGCTAATTCTTAATTTTGCCTGCCAGTAGGCAAGATTAAGATTATGAAAGTGCGTAACATCAGATTCTAAGTAGAATAATTACTTCCTAGTTAGAATAGAAAAACATTCAAGTAGTTTACAGTCCCGTCTTTGGCGGGACTTTTTTTATCCAGTAAGATTTACCTTACTAAGTGGTCGATGATAACATGCGAGATATTCGGCGCCGTCAAATTCGGTTTTTACTGGTTCAATGCCTATGGAAGAAGTGGGAAAGAGAATTGCTTTGCTACTTTCTCCGCATTAAATTAATAATTTACTCAATCCGACGTTAAAAATAAGCCCCAACTTAAAGTCTCGTTGGGGCTTTCTATGATCACCATGGTAAAGGTTAATATTTATTCAAAAGCCAAATTTCTTACCATCTTTTTGCTGTCCCATGGTGCAGGATCGCCGCCTAAATACTTGTGAAACCATTCTAAATGCGCATTATAATATAGAGGCATCGATTTGATATAACTCGGCCAGTGTCCATCGTTTTTGAAAATGATTAGACGTGAATCGATTCCTTTATTCTTCAGAACGGTAAAATATCGGATGCTTTGTGTGTACGGAATTCTGTAATCTTTTTCACCGGTAATGATCAAAGTGGGAGTCGCAAAATTATTCGTGTACATGCTTGGTGACATCTTTTCATAATCCTTGTTGCCTAGATCCCAATTTGCAAACCACAATTCTTCCGTGTCTTGCTTGAACTGGGTCAGATCAAAAATACCCATCATGGATGCAAGACATTTGTACCTGTGAGTTTTTGCTTGAAGCAGATTCATAAAATATCCGCCGTAAGACCATCCCATTGCGCCGACTCTGTTCTTGTCAACGTAAGGAAGAGTTTCCAGGTAGTCGGTTACTTTCATAACATCTTCATAAACTTTTCCATCCCAATCTTTGGAAATTGCCGCCGTGAATTTTTGTCCGTAACCCGTTGAACCGTGAGGATTAGGAAAAGCCACAACGTAACCTGAGCCGGGATAAACTTGCCAGTCTCCTCTGAAAGAATCCATCCACTGCATTTGCGGACCGCCGTGAACATTGATAACAAGAGGATATTTTTTGTTCGGATCAAAATTGTGCGGCTTAACGATGAATACTTGAACCGGAGTTCCGTCGGAGCCTTTCACCCAAACTTGTTCTGCCGGTCTGATATCAACTTGGTCTTCCAATTCTTTGTTGAAAAATGTTATGTCGCGTTTTTCGGAATTTGCAAAATTGAATCGCGCGAGATCAACCGGTTTATTGACGTAAGAATATGTGTAAACTACAAAATCATTCTTGGGAGAAAGCACAAAATTGAAAACCGGGACATTCTCGATCAATTTTTTTATTTCAAGAGTATTGATATCGATCTTGAACAAGGGTTGATAACCTTTTTCCGAACCGGTGAAATAAATTGAGCGCGAATCGTTCGACCATTCAAAGTCGTTAACCCAATTATCAAAAGCTTCCGTCAAAGTTTTTCGCTCCCCAGTTTGTCGGTTGTAAATAGCCAAACGGATTCTGTCCGATTCGTACGCCGGTATAACTTGAGTGAGGTACGCAATGTATTTCCCGTCGGGAGAATATTTCGGATTAAAATCTGCCGCTTGATTTGATGCAGTAAGATTTTTTAATCCTGTACCGTCGATGTTAACCGTCCACACATCTGAATTGGTTGACGATTCCGGGCTGGCAACTCTTTTCGAATCGAATGTAATTTCTTTTGAATCGGGGGAAAAAAAATAATCACTGCTTCCTCCGGCGGCAAAAGTCGGTGAGTCGAAATTACCCGGTGTAACGTCGGTATATTTTTTATTCTGTATATCGTAGATAAAAAGGTGAGTGTACTTTCCGTCCGCGTATTCCGTCCAGTGTCTGATGAACAAACTGTCTGAAAGGTGCGCCTGGATTGGTCCGTTCTCCATCGCGTCATCGATTTTCTTATTGCAGTTTTCATCAGCGCCGCAATCCGGAAAGACTTGCGCGCTGAATAAAAGGTATTTACCGTCAGGTGAAAGTTTCGGCGATGAAACTCCGATACCGGTATTCGTAATTTGAGTCGCCTCACCGCCTTCGAGAGATAAATAATAGAGTTGTTCCGAGCCGGAGCGTGTTGAAACGAAATAAATTCCTTTGTCGTCGTTACTCCAGATAGGATTATAATCTGCAGCGGGATTGTTTGTGAGCTGCACGAGATCGGAACCGCCAG
>JAJYMU010000369.1 GCA_021786655.1 Bacteroidota bacterium | reverse complement strand
TCGGAGTCTATATAAAAAATCATTTTCATCAATGAAAAAACTTTGGTCACCCTGGCGTTCACATTACATCGAATCATTTAAAACAAAAAATGATTCCGATGCGTGCGTATTCTGCGAATCGCAAAAGCTGTCGATTGATAGCGACAAGTCTCTCGTGGTTTACGAAAACAAAAACTGTTTCGTGATGCTGAATCTTTATCCGTACAACAGCGGTCACTTGATGGTTATTCCGTATCGTCATGTAAGTGAGTTGAGCGCATTGAAAGATAAAGAGATTGATGAAATTATGCGGACGGTTCAGCTGTCGTTCAAAGCTTTAAGCGCAACGGCGAAACCGCAAGGTTATAATTTCGGCGCAAACTTCGGCAAAGCTGCCGGTGCGGGGATCGATGCGCACCTTCATTTTCATATTGTTCCGCGATGGAACGGCGATACCAACTTTATGCCGGCGCTCGGAGAAGTGAAAATTATTTCTCAAGACTTGCTCGTCACAAAGAAGAACTTAATTAAAGCATTTAAGAAAATTTCAAAAAAGAAAAGTTGATTTATGAATGACAAGTTATTTAAAATTCTGATAGCTCCAAACAGTTTTAAGGAATGCGCCGATTCGGTTGAAATTTCCGAGCTGATTAAGACTTCTTTGTTCAAGCTTCTGCCGAATGAAATAAAATCCCAAATAGATTTCTCGCTCAACCCGATTTCAGACGGCGGCGACGGATTCATTTCGGTCTGCCAAAGGGTTTTCGGCGCCGAACTTCTTCATTTCGAAATTTCTACTCCTTATAACGAAGATAAGTTTTTTTGTCCCGTCGGATATTTTCAAGATTCGAAAACAATATTTATCGAGTCCGCGGAAATTTTCGGATTGAAGATCATCCCCGATGAGTTTAGAAATCCTATTCAAATATCATCCAAAGGTTTAGGCGAACTTCTGCTTCAGCTTTACGATTCAACCGAAAATGGAATTATGGATATCGAAAACGTTATAATTGGTATCGGCGGTACAGGAATAAACGATCTCGGTATGGGTATGATGGAAGTTTTCGGATTGGAATTTTATGACAAGAAAGATAATCCACTCGAAGTGTTGCCGAAGAATTTTTTGCAAGTTGAAAAAATTGTGGTTCCTGAAGTTAACTTTCCGTTTCACATTGAAATGATAATTGATGTTGAAAATCCGCTTCTTGGAATTAACGGCGCGAGTTTGGCATTCGCAGAACAGAAAGGCGCAACCGACGAAGAAGCCAAGCAGATGGAAAAAGGTTTCGCGCATATCTTGGATGAACTTGAAGTTGACGAAGTAACGCAGGGAGGGTTGAGCGGCGCCGGCGGAGGGATTGCCGCGGCACTCAAATTATTTTTCAATGCTGAAGAAACTTTTGCCGATAAATTTATTCGTGAAGAATTGAAAATTCATCCGGAGAATTCAAACGTTGATATGGTTATCACCGGCGAAGGTAAACTTGATACGCAAACCTTGATGAACAAAGGCGCATTCATCGTAGTAAATGAATTTGCAAAGCAGAATGTGCCCATACATTTTTTGTGCGGCGTTAGCGAGGGTGATCTGCCGGAAATTGAAAACATGAAAGTTTTGGAAATCGCAGAATACTTTGACTCGCCTGAGGATTCGATAAAGAAAATAGATCAAGGAATAGATTTGGCTTGCAAAAGGATCAGCAAAGATATAATTCAGTTGTTCGCGAAGAAAAATTCGAACTAACCCATAAAATTCCCCCTCCTTACCCGCTTCGACGAACGAAGCGAGGCGAGCTAAGGAGGGGGAACACAAGGGGGAGGTCAAACAAAGGAATTCCATGGAAGAAAATTTAGAACGTCTTGATAAAATTAGAATCGAAGCGCTTGACGAAATTCTAGGTAAGAAATTCAAAGTGCTGGATGACGGTTTTGTACGCGTTGTAGATTACATGGGCGGCGACGAATCGATTGTTCAAGCTGCTCGCGTTTCGTACGGCAAAGGGACAAAAAAAGTTTCCGAAGACCGTGGATTGATCCGTTACCTACTGCGCAACTTTCATACAACTCCCTTTGAGATGTGCGAAATAAAATTGCATGTTCGCGTTCCGATGGATACATGGCGGCAGTGGATTCGTCATCGAACTGCAAATGTTAACGAGTATTCAACGCGTTACTCAATTGCAATTGACGCAACACAAAAAACTGATCCGAATGAATGGCGTTACCAAGCGCTTGATAACAAACAAGGAAGCGCGGGATTTTTTCCGCCGGAGATTGGCGGCAAGCTAACCGAACGTGAAAACGAGCTTCAAAATTTTGCCCGTGAAATTTACCAGGAGCGTCTCGACCTTGGTGTTGCGCGCGAACAGGCGAGGAAAGATTTACCTCTCTCCACTTACACTGAAGCATATTGGAAAATCGATCTTCATAATATGCTGAACTTTTTATGGCTGCGGATGGATGATCACGCACAGTTTGAAATTCGCAGTTATGCAAAAACAATCGGCAACGAAATCGTAAGCCGGTGGTGCCCAATTGCTTGGGATGCATTTAAAGAATATAGAATGGGAGCGCTAAACATTTCAACTTTGGAACTGCAGATTTTAAAACAAATCATCGCCGGAAATTCGAAAGAAGCTGTTGTGTTGGCAGAAAGTTTCAACTGGCTAAATAGAAACGACGAAGGCAAACTTAAAAAAAACCGCGAGCGTTCCGAATTCGAAAACAAACTTGAATCTCTCGGACTTCAAAAGCCGTGGGAATGTTAAATGAACGTAGAGTGTAGAGTGGAGAACGCAGAACATAGAATGCTGGATTTTGAAGCAGAATTGTAAAACTCTATTTTCCATTATTAATTTCAACAATCAATACCATATTTCTATAATCAACTTTAACCGCAGCTTTTCATCTCCCTTTGTGATCTAAATCTCCTGTAGACGTTAAGATATTAAAAGAACCTCTCGGATTTTACTATATTTCAGTAGTCGAGAGCCAAATGATGAAGAATTCTCTTAAGCACTACCAAAATAAAATATTCAAGAAACCTTTCCTTAGTTTGTTGTTTCTGTATCTAGTCATCACCGCACTTTTATTTTCCGTCGGGTTGTACTACTACAATTTTCAACGGGAGAAAATTATTGACAGCCGATTCCAATATTTAAATTCTATGGCAGAGTTCCGTTCCTCCCAAATTGAAGATTGGCTGGC
>JAJYMU010000251.1 GCA_021786655.1 Bacteroidota bacterium | reverse complement strand
CTGTTGGATGTGAGCGCGAGAATAAAATTAAGTTTGTCTTTGTATTCCAGAAACGGGCTCAGTGAATCGTGCCCCATGTAAGGATGCAAAGTAACTGCATCGAAATTGAAATGATCAAAAATCGATCCGGCATACATTTGTGAAGTGTTGCCGATATCTCCCCTTTTTGCATCTGCAATCGTTAGAACGTCATCGGGAATTAGTTCCAGCGTTTGCGCAATGATATCAAAACCTTGCGAGCCGTATTTCTCGTAGAACGCAAAATTTATTTTGTACGCGGCTGCATCTTTGTAACTGTTTTCGATAACAATTTTGTTAAACTCAAGCAACGGATTTTTGTTTGAGAGCAGATGCGCCGGGATTTTTTTCAAGTCGCTATCCAACCCCACGCAAATGTGCAGTCCGTTGTTCGTTTTATTTGTCAGTTTTGATGAAGCAGAAATCATTTCAATTCTATTTTATGTATGAAGTTTTCTATTCCGGTAAACATTTAGCACAATACCAAGCAGCACAACATCAACAAGCAGCGAACTTCCGCCGTAGCTTAGGAACGGTAACGGTAAACCGATTACCGGCGCAATCCCAATGTTCATACCAACGTTAATAGCAAAATGTGAGAACAACAACGTGAGAACTCCGACAATAACCAGAACGCTGAATTTATCCTTGGCGGTCGAAGAAAGTTTCAGCAGCCGCATGAATATTACAAAAAAAAGAGTTACAACAATCACGCTTCCAATAAAACCGAATTCCTCGCCGATAACGCAGTAAATAAAATCAGTCCACTGTTCAGGAATAAATCTGAGCTGAGTCTGGTTGCCGTGTAGAAATCCTTTGCCGAAAAAACCACCCGACCCGATCGCAACTTTTGCCTGAAGCGCGTTATAACCGGCACCAAGCGGATCTGCGTATGGATTCAAAAACGAAGAAATTCTTTTCTGCTGATGTGGTTTCAAAACTGCATAAGCATAGTTGAAAAAGAAACCCGACGCAAGATTTATAACGAAAACGCTTATACTGTTGAACAAATCTTTCTTGAAAAAGAATAAAGCGATCACAACCAGAATTAACGCGATAAGAAAAACATGCATCCCAAATAACGATGCAACAACCATCACACCCGGCGAAAGAACGACGAACATGCCGAAAAGACTGATCCCGCTCCAGAAAATCAACGCGATTGTAATGAAAACAAAAACGAATGACGTGCCGGTATCCGGTTCCAACAATATTAAAATAACCGGAACAAAACCGATGAGCAGAGCCACACCGATATCCTTAAGATTATTTATGTCGCGGCTTTTGTATGTAAGCCAATATGCAAGCATTAAGATGGTCGCTAATTTTGCAAATTCGGACGGCTGAAACCCGAAGCCGCCGAAACCGAACCAGCTTTTGGATCCGTAAACAGTTTTACCTATTGCGAGAACTGCGATCAGAAAAAAAATGGCGGCAAGGTAAGTGACAATGGCAAACATCCGGAAAGTTTGCTGAGGCAAATAGTAGATAACAAAAAAGATAAGTACAGAAAACACAGCCCAGTACAATTGCTTCTGGAAATTTCCGTGCGCAGTGGGATGATTGACCGTTGAACTGTAAATTGCAAGCAAGCCGGCGATGATCAAAAAAATCATCGGAAGAAAAATCGCAAAGTCGAATCTGTCTTGCGGCTTGTAGTTAATTCTCACTTTTCTTGTCTCCTTGTGTAGCTACCGCATTCGCAAGGTTCTGATTTACTTTTGCGTCCTTCTTATCTTTCTGCAAATAAGCTTTAATTATATCCCGCGCGATCGGTGCTGCGACAACGCTGCCGAATCCGGCATTCTCAACAATCACAGCAACGGCTATCTTAGGATTATCATACGGCGCGAATCCGATGAAGATTGAATGATCTTTACCGTGCGGGTTCTGAGCCGTTCCCGTTTTGCCAGCAATCGCAATATCAGGCATCTTTATGTTTGTCGCAGTTCCTGAACCGTTCACAACCAAATACAATGCGTGGCGAACAATGTCAAAAGTTTTGCGGCTGATTCCCAAATCGTAATATTGAGGTTTAACTTCTACATAATTATTCGTCTCAGCGTCAACGTAACCTTTCAAAAAATGCGGTCTGGCAGATTTACCAAAGTTGGCAATCAATCCAATATATTGAGCGAGCTGAAGCGGCGTAACGCTAAGTTCGCCTTGACCGATTCCGAGACTAACGAGCAAACCTTTAGTCCATCGCCCTTTTCCAAAAACTTTGTCGTAGTATGATGTCGAAGGAACGATGCCTGATGACTCTTCACTAATGTCGAGCCCGGATTTTTTTCCGAACCCGAATTTGCGCGCATATTTAGACCAGCGGTCGAGACCGTTTTTAAGAATCAGTTGGTAAAAAAAAGTATTGCAAGAATGTTCGATTGCAGTCGTAATATTTACCGTACCATGAACGTGCAGACATTTGAAGAATCTGTCTCCAAATTGTAAACCGCCGCGGCAGGTTACAGTGAAGTTGGTGTCGATAACACCGTCTTCCAAAGCAGCTATTGCGGAAATCATTTTAAAAGTTGAACCGGGTGAATAGATTGACATCGAAGCCCGGTTGAACATTGGTTTATCGGGATCGTTGTTCAGTTTTTTCCAAACATCGCTTGAAGTAACCGTAGCAAAATCTTTCAGATCGTATTCCGGTGAACTGAGAAATGCGAGGATGTCTCCGTTCGTTGGATCGATAGCGACAACCGCCCCCCTCTTGTCTTTGAACTCCTCTTCGGCGACTTCCTGAGCATCTTTGTCTATCGTTAAAATTAGATCATCGCCTTTAATCGCGGATTCGTCCTCTGCGCCGTTCTTGTAACGACCGATCGTTTTCTGTTTGGAATCGACGAGAACATATTTTGTTCCCTTCTTGCCCCGCAAAATATCTTCATAAGTTTTTTCAATTCCATTAAAACCGATTTCGTCGCCTATGTCATATTCATTCTTACGGCGCTCAAGTACTTCCGACGGAATTTCTTTCGAGTAACCAAACATGTGAGCGCCCATTACGCCAAATGAATAATCGCGCTGAGTCTCCATCACGTAATCTACGCCGGGAAGTTTGGCAGAATTTTCTTCGTACCAGGCAATTACTTTGAAGCTGACATCTTTCGCAATTTTTCTCGGTATGTATTTCGAATAGGTTTCGTTTTGCTTTAGAATGCGGTCAATGTAGCAGAT
>JAJYMU010000385.1 GCA_021786655.1 Bacteroidota bacterium | reverse complement strand
TATCAAAGGAAGCCGGGCAAGATCAGACAGCTTGGAATGAAGATGCGCATCGCTCAAGATCCGTTGACTTCACTGTGGCATCACAACGATAGACTTGAAAGAAAAATGCTCGAGCTCAGAACACAGAGAAGAAATGCGCTCGAATATTATTTCTCGCTCAACAAGCAAATCAGAAAAACTTTGCACGGTTTGATAAACTTTCTTCCAAAGAATCTTGACAATGCTGAATTGCTGCGCGAGGCTTCATCGTACAAAGATTTGTTGAAACGTTTTGTTATCACGCCGCGCATCCATCAGAAAATGATTACCGCGCAAGATCAGTTTGCAATCGATACTACTGTTCACAACATAAACGAGATAAATGAAATTGCAGCCAAGTACGGAAATCCGGCAATGGTAATGGCGCTGCAGGTTAGTATGTCAACTACACCTGAGGCGCTGATATCGCTCGATAGAAAAATGCGCGCGCGCCGCGAGCAATCGTTGCGCGACAATCATGATCTCGAAATTCCGTCGGTGCGTCTCGTTCCGCTTTTCGAGGATATCGATGCATCAAAGAATTTGAAAAACTATTTGAATAAAATTTGGGAATATTCACTTCAAAGCAGAAGACTGAATCAAACTACCGGCGAAAGATTTAACGAAATAATCAGCGAGGTATTTATTGCCGGTTCGGATTTGAGTCAGCAAGTCGGGCAAGCCGCCGGCATGAATTTGTTCAAGGAAGCGAAGTATGAATTGATTTCTTGGCTTTCGGAAAAAGAATTGGTTGGCAAAGTAAGAATGAAAATGGGAAGCGGCGAACCGATGCAGCGGCAAGGCGGTTATTACGAACCGAATTCCGGTCGATCCGCATTCCTAAAATCCGGCGACAACGAGAAAAGATTTTTTGAACACCTCAGCAAATCGACAAAGCAAAGCACAGAGTACGCTCGAACTCCGCTGCTCGGAGTTTTTGCAGAAGGTGATTTGCGAACATTCCAAAGCAACATTTCGGAAAAGTTGAGATACCTTCCGGTCAGTGAACTTTCACAATTGCTTTTTCACGTGAAGGAATCGCAGAAGTTTTATGAAACCGAAATTGTCCGCGCGGGCGAACCGTTGGTAGAAACACGTCTGCAATTCAAAACACGCGGACTGAAAGAATTAGAACGTCTCACCATCGGTTTCAAAGATAAAATGTTCGATGAATTTCTGAATCATTTCACCGAAAACTTTAGACAAATTCTTTACGGAAGGGAAGAAGACGTTGTCGGTATTCATATTATTTCGTATTTCATTGCAAGAACAATACCATCGTTAAGGGACAGACCTACCGTGCGTCCCGGGAAAGGTGATTCCGGGAACGACAGTCAGAAAATCCTCAGAAAAATTTCCGAGATGATTCCGTTTTCCCGTTACGGAAGTTTGCTTCGAGCTATCGCGCATAATCAATCGCAAACCGCTGTGCTGGGAATAAATCAATTAACCACCGGACTTTTCCGCGCACTGGATAGTTTTGCGCAGAAAGAATTTGCATCCGGCGAAGCATCATCATTTATCGAAGATAGAATTCTTCCGCATCTTCCTGTCTATGAAATTTTACACACGCTCAGAATTTATCAAGACGAAAAGTTGCAGTACCTTGGCAAATTGGAAAACGCTTTCCCGGCCGGCAACTCAGCATTCTTAGCTTTGCGGGAAGATATAGACTCGTTAAATAAATATTTAATTTTATTTCAGCGCGAGTTGCTGCGACGACACGGATTGAATGTTAATGATTTCTTCGAAGCCGATAAATTTATTCCCGATCTTCTGCCGACATTGCGACCCGACATTGCAGTTTTGCTTCAGCAAAATTTATTCAACACCGAACCGGAAATATTTTTATCGGATATTCACGGAAACATTGACCCGGCTTGGACTGAATCTGTAAAGAAGTTGCTCAAGGTTCCGGAAGAAGTGAAATTATGGCGGAAGAAAATTTGGGATCTTCTTGAACTGCCGGTATTCCAGCGCGTTGCAAGTTTTGTTGAGCTCGCGATCGCACTGCATTCATTGGCATCGAAAAACGGCTCGGCGGAACTTTCACTCGGTTCAAGAAAAATAAAACTGCCAACGAATCTTTCGCACGTTATTAAAGTGTCTAACGATGATAACATGCATCAATTCCTTGCCGCCGCTTTCGAATATTTGTCAATCGTTTCCGAAGGAATGGTTGAGGTACCTATCAATATTATACGCGCTGTTAAGGAAGTGGAACGTATCATAAAAATTGAAGAGCAGGCGCTTTCGCCGAAACAGCAGGACCTTTTGAGATTTTACCTTCTACAAATTGCGCGTCTTACTGGAGAAAACGGATAAGTCCGTTCTGTTATTGGAAAAATTTTTTCACCTCCTCAATATTACTATTGACATCGCAAGTTTCGAAACATATCTTTGCATCCAATGAAAATGAACGTCGAAACATATTACAACAATTCAAACGCAAGCCGGATGCTTTGGTGGTGGCGAATGGATAAATACGAGGTTCCGGTGAATTAGAGTAATATGTTATTATATAAGTTAACAAACCCTTCTTGGATTCACCGGGAAGGGTTTTTTGTTTTTAAATACTTTGCGATCTCTGCGTTTTGTTCATTGCGTCTTTGCGAGAAACATTTTCCACGCCAAGCCGCTAGGAATACGCAAAGTCCGCGAAGAAAAACAACAGAGAAAAATATTATGGAATACAAAACATTTTTAGAATTATCGAAAACATACAACAAGATTCCGGTTTATGAAAAAATAACAGCTGATTTATTGACGCCGGTTCTCGCTTATTTGAAGATAAGAGAGAAAGGTTCAAACAGTTTTCTTCTGGAATCTGTCGAGGGAATCGGAAGACTTGCGCGCTACTCGTTCATCAGCAAGAATCCTTCAAGAATTTTTATGAATGAAGGAGAACGGCTCACCATCACCGAGTTGAACAAGAGTAAAACAGTCACAAAAAATATTTTTGATTATCTCTCCGAAGAAATATCGAAATCCAAAGACCCGAAAATTGAAGAACTACCCGATTTCACCGGCGGAATTGTTGGTTACCTCGGTTATGAAAACGTTGCGTTGATCGAGGACGTGATAAAATTTACTGGTGAGAAGCAGATCGACATTCCCGATTCCATGTTCGGTGTTTACGATACATTGATTGCGTTCGATCATTACAAACACCAAATAATTTTAA
>JAJYMU010000199.1 GCA_021786655.1 Bacteroidota bacterium | reverse complement strand
AACTCCCGGCTTCGGTGGATTGCTTAACACCCGATTCAACTGCTTTCATACCCTGCTCTGTAGCCAATACTGCGGCACTCATAGCTTTTTGCACATCGCTCAAAATGGATCTTACTTGCGCAGTAGCTTGCTTTGATTGTTCGGCAAGACTTTTAATTTCTTGAGATTTTGCTTTTTGCGTAGCCACTTGCTCGCCGGCTTTTGCAGCTTCAATTGCAGCGTTAACCGCCAGCAAGTTTGATTGATCTGCCAAGTCATTTACACTAGCTATAATTTCTCCGATAGCTTGACTTTGCTCACTCAATTTAACGGTGCTCTCGCCAATCGATTCCATTTGTTCGCGGATTTTATTCATGCCGCTGATAGAATCATCAACCGATTTTTTACCGGCTACGGAAATCTGCGCCGCTTTTTGTGAAATATCGGAAACGTATTTTGCTTTTTGCGTAGCCACTTGCGATGTCTGCTTGACTTCCTCCACTGTAGTTGATGTTTCGCTCACAGCAGTTGCCGTCTCGGAAGCGCTTGACGCTACCTGCGTTGTTGCTGTTAGTATTTCACTTGCAGACGTACCTAAAACATTTATTCCTTCCGACAATTCTTTTGCTATACGCCGCAGATTTTCCACCATCTTCAAAAAAGCTTTCCCGAGGATATCGTTTTCGGTCTGCGGATTGACGGATACTGTTAGATCGCTTGCAGCAATGCGTTGAGCAACGTTTGCCATTTCTTTAAGCGACTTTATCATTTTTTCGAAACTTCGTAAAAGCTGTCCGACTTCATCACCGCGTTTATTGTAATCTATGTCCGTCAATAGATTACCTGAAGCAATTTGCTTCGCTGAGTTTGTAATTTTTATTAACGGTCCTGAAATATTTCTTGTAATAAAGAATCCTGTCAATGCCGTTAGTAATACTCCTATTGAAATACCATAAATGATAATTGAAGTAGTCATTTTCCAGTCAGCATCCATTTTATCCTGACGTACTTTTAATAAATCGTTCTCTTCATTTTTCATACTTTCGACAATTTTTCGAATGTCATCCATGATTTGTTTTCCAGCATCAGTTAAAATAATTTTCTCGGCGGATTGAAAACCTTTTTCTTTGCGTAAAGTTATTGTTTCTTCAAGTTCATTGAGCTTTTTTGTAATCAAAGGTTCAAGATTATCCAATCGCCTTTGCTGATTTTGATTATCAACGGTAAGATCCTTTAAACTTTTCAACTGTTGATCAATTACGACGACCGCAGAATGATAGGGCTCAAGGTATTTGTTATCATTGGTAATAATATAACCGCGCTGTCCAGTCTCTGCATCTTTTAGGCTAGAGAGCAACCCTTCAAGTTTTTGAATAACAAGGTAAGTATGTATTCTTAGTTGAACGGATTCTATGGTTCTACCTATGCTTCCATATGAAACCACCCCTATTATTATCATTATAATTAGCGACAAACTAAATCCGGCACCAATCTTTGTTCCAATAGAAATTTTCATGGTGAGAATCTCCTCATTTAAATTTTTAAAAACTTTAATTCTCTTACGTTGCTGAAATTTTTCTATCATCTAACAATTTAATCCCATCAAGAATAACCACACGTTCTTTTGTTATTCCTTTTAGATAATTTGCACGGACATCTGTTAGAGTTGGAAGCGACGGCTGAATATCCGATACCGATATTTTGCGCGTGCCGATAATGGAATCCGCCAGAATCCCAAATTCAACATTCTCACCGTGAAGAATTATTAATTTGTTAAGGTCGGTCAGTCCTTTACTAGGAAGGTCAAAAAACTTTTTGATATCGATCACTGAAACAATTTCTCCGCGAACATTAGTAACTCCCAATACAAAAAAAGGCGTTCCAGGCAACGGGGTAAATTCCTTTAATGGAAAAACTTCGCGGATAAAAGATGATTCCAGAGCATAGGTTTCATACGCAAGGATAAACTCCACTACATCAATTTGGCTTTCGGCTGGTTTAACCGTAACGGTATTAAGTGCAAGTGCTTTTGCCCTTTTCTCAAATATCAGTTTTTGTTTTTCCGGTAGCGGAGCCCATCCTTGCTCAATTATTTTATTTGTTTCATCTATTTTTTTTAAAATGCTTTGCCAACTAAATTCTTTTCCGTTGCGAACGTTATCTTTTGTATCATATCCCATAATTATATTCCTTAAGCAGTGACAGATTGAATTATTTCAATAAGTCTTTCCGCAGTCATTCCGTCCGATTCAGGTAATTGGGCATGCGGTTCATAATACTGGAGAAGTTCAATCGCATTGCGGAAACTTTTCAAGGATTCGGATTTATTTCCCAACTGTGCAGAAACGTTACCCATCGCCAAATGCGCCAGAACAAATCTTTGATCTAAATAAATTGCGCGCTTAAGAGAGACCAAAGCATCAGCCAAACGTTTTTGTTCCTGTAAAATTGTTGCCAACAAATACTGATTATACGGATTGAGTTTATCCAACAAGATCGCTTTTTCGCACCATGCGAATGCCTCGCGCAGTTTACCTTGATTGGCTAGAATGCGCGACATCAAGGCATAAGCTTTTGAATCTTCGATATGATTCTTAAGATACTCTTGAACTTCATTAAGAGCTTCCGGATACAAGCCCAGCTTGTTGTATTCTTTTGCTTTGCGATACGATGCGGATTTTGTTTCTTCTTCGGTATGCGCTAAAATCGGAACGGTTTCTGTTGCAATAAAACTTTGCGGTAAATTAATTTCGTCGTCAGAAAGAATATCTGCTGCTGGATTTTCATTATGCATTACAAGAGGTGGTGGAATTTCAATTTGTGTGATTTGCCGGGCAGATTTTTCCATTTTCTTGTAGAGCATTACGCCCGGGAGATCAACAATGGAGAACAGGGAAAAATTTGTATGTGAAGTTTCGGACGGGCTGACTATTAGCAGACCGTTATCAACCATAGAACGATGGAACTGCCGGATAACTCGTTCTGTCGTAGCAGGTGTGAAATACATCAGCACATTTCGGCAAATTATTATGTCCATTGCGTTGGTATTATTGTGAAGAGAAGGGAAAACATCTTCCGACAGATTTAGGTACGAAGGAATAATCATTTTTCTTATCGTGTCATGAATTTCAAATTGATTGTCAGCTACAACGGTGAAATGTTTTCGTATAATTTCTTCGTTTGTGTTGCGGAAGGACCATTTGCCATATTTTCCGTTCCTCATTTTATTCAGAAAATCGGGA
>JAJYMU010000267.1 GCA_021786655.1 Bacteroidota bacterium | reverse complement strand
GACGGCATAGGGGAGTGGGCCTGGTGGCGGGAGTTCGGACGTGTGGTGTTCCGATGTCTAATAAACTGGAATCGGATGTGGTCTCTGTATGCAGTTTTCGTAAAGTCTATGGATTCTGCTATTGGGAGTAATGTTGCTCTTATTTTTCCCAAAGCAGAATAATTGATGTCATCAGCCGGCATTTTTGTATTACTGTACTAAGAGTACATTGTTTTTTGCATCTTAAATGGCAAAATTTGGCTCTATAATAGTATTACTATATATATACTGTAAAAACGATCGTTAAAACCATATGCTATCTGCAGAAATTAAGAACCCATACTTTAAGAGAAGCCTCAAAGTCACTCCGAATCGGAACTCCTCCCCCTTTCAACTGCGCTTCAACTGCGCTTCACTTCCGTATCAAAACTGTATCAACTATACTTAATTCTCTATTAATTCGGCATTAATTCATCATGGCATTTCGTAAAAATAACCCACTTGGTCTGGTCTCCGGTAAGATAGGAGAAACTGTTTCAAGAATCAGATACGGCAAAGAAGTAGTTTATTCAAAACCGGCATCCTACCGCATCAGCTGTTCGCCTTCTGCTGTTTTCGGAAGATCCAAATTTGCTAATGCAGTAAAACTTGCTGGATTGGTTAATTCAGTACCGGAATTATCTCTCGTTTGGAAAATTGCAAAGATTAAAGGAACTAACTCTTACCAGAAAATCATTAAGCATAATGCAAAATTGGTTTCGGATTATGGCTTAACTCTCAAAAACATCATTACGCCCCCTTTGACACTTGTTGAAGGGCATTCAATTACACTCGACGGAAACAAAATCATACTGGAATTTAAAGTTGATAAATCTTTCCCGAATCCTCCGCTAATCTTGTTAACTTTGATATCGTTTCAAAACGAAACCCAAAATGAAATGTTCATCGTTCGCTCTGACGAATTAGAAAAAATTGATAACGGTTATCTTAGGGGCGTTCTATCGCTTTCCGAGGAGGCATTAGATAAAACTACCGGGCTCAACAACGCAATTCTCCTTTCAGCATTTCTTTCTGCTTCCGGAACTATATGTTGGTCCTCAACCATCCCTTTCAAACTGAACTTAAAACCGTAATGCACGTTCCCGGTCTGTGCTGAGCTATATCATTCGCATTTCTGTATTCTATTCAATAATTGATTGATTTTTTATCCCGATACAAATATGTTGCTCAGAAATTTTTCGAAAGGTGGAAATGAAAATCCTAAACAAAATTCTGTTCGATACATTTCTATACTTCTTATTTCTGACTTCTTCATTCTCTACAACAATACATTCCCAAAACCTCTCTCCGGAAAAACTTAAAAGTTATGAAGAACTAGCATCCAAAATGGTAAGAACGGTTTTAGTCGATCAAAAAGGTTACGGTTGGCTGAAAGAGCTCTGCAAAATCGGTCCGCGCTTAAGCGGTTCGGAAAAATCGATGAAAGCCATCAAGTGGGCAGAAAACAAAATGAAAGAATGCGGGTTCGATTCCGTCTGGTTGCAACCGGTTATGGTACCTCATTGGGTCAGAGGAAATGCCGCGCAAGCATCTATCAGTAGTTCGAAAAAATATAAGAATGAAAAGTTGAAGATTCTCGCATTCGGAGGAAGTGTCGCTACTCCTAAAAAAGGAATTACCGGCGAAGTGATCGAAGTGAAAAGTCTTGACGAAGCAAAAAAACTTGGCGATAAAGCGAAAGGAAAAATTGTTTTCTACGACCGTCCGCTCGATCAAGGTACGCTTAACACGTTTCAGGCATACGGAGAAGCCGTTGATCAGAGAATGAACGGCGCTATCGAAGCAGCCAAGGTTGGCGCCGTCGCTGTGCTCGTGCGTTCAATACAAACTAACTATGATAATGTTCCCCATACCGGAGTAATGCTTTATGATAAGAGCGTTCCGGAAATTCCAAGCGCGGCAATAGGATTTATTGATGCTGATTTCTTGAGCAAAGCAGTTAAACTTGATCCGCATCTAAAGGTTACAATTAAATTAGATTGCAAAACTCTGCCGGATGCACAATCGTACAATGTAATTGGTCAAATCACCGGAAGCGAAAAACCGAACGATGTAATAGTTGTCGGCGGACACTGGGACAGTTGGGACCAAGGATGCGGAGCGCATGATGACGGAGCTCCGTCATTACAAACGATGGAGTCACTCGATTTGTTAAATCGAATGCATTTGAAACCGAAACGAACTATTCGCTGCGTACTTTTTATCAATGAAGAAAACGGTTTGCGCGGCGGAATAGAATACGGTAAGTATTCCGCAAATGGAAAAGATACTTATTTGGCTGCAATCGAATCTGACCGCGGAGCTTTTACGCCAAGAGGATTTTCCGTTACTACCGATTCCCTTTCATTGTTGAAGATGCAAAACTGGCTGCCAATCCTGAATAAAACTTATATTGATTGGATTCGAAAAGGCGGAAGCGGCGGAGACGTAGCAGAAATAAAAAATGCAAAGGCATTGTTGGGATACGTTCCGGATGATCAGCGTTATATGGATTTGCATCATTCTGCTAATGATGTTTTGGAAGTAGTCAGTCCGCGTGAAATGGAATTAGGAACTTCTTCGATTGCATTGATGAGCTATTTGTTGAGTGAGGAAGGTTTATAATTTAATATGTGACAAATAACAAAGTGCCTCTGCGGATTGAATTTCCACAGAGGCACTCTTGCTCTAAATCTTGTTCATGCTCATGTTCTTACTCAGGCTATCATCTTCTCCTTCCGTCGCTCCGATCCGAACCTCTTTCTGATCGACCTTGACTTCTCTCCGGACTTCTATTACCCCGTTCTGCTCTAGGTGAAGGACGATCATAAGCTGGTTGCCTTTGAGGCGCATACGATCTTTCCTGAACTTGAGGTCTATCATTCGAACGCGGTCTCTCATAAACTCGCGGTCTTTCTCTCAAGACTTCCCTTTGAATCTGGTTGTTCTGTTGTCTTTCTATCCTATCCTGGTTCCGCAGTTCATTTCTGTTTGTGCTTGGCTTTCTCTCTGCATCGCGCCGCATGTTCAAATCTCTATTCGGACTGACATTCTGGTCGCGGTTTTCAAATCCATCTCTACGAGGACTTCTTTCGCGAGAATCGATTGCTCTGTTGTCGCCTTGATCCATGCGGGTGACAATCTTATCTCTCTCAAGAGTTGTTCTTCCGTTGCCTCTCTTTATTTCCAGATTGCTTATATCCCTTCCGCTCGTT
>JAJYMU010000026.1 GCA_021786655.1 Bacteroidota bacterium | reverse complement strand
ATTTTTTGCGTTGGCTTCGAGTACCATTCTAATATCTGCCGGATGTAATTAGGATCTTTTGAACCATCGGCTTGCTTTGCGCTTGCCTGCGCTACTAATTCCCACTCTGCAACTGTTGGCAGTCTTTTGCCGTAATATTCACAGTAAGCTTTTGCGGCAAACCACGAGACATTTGTTACCGGTGCATCAGGCAGAACATTTGGACCCAATTCTAAATCACTCTTCCAATTTTTCAGATAATTTTCATCGGCAAAAAGTTCTTTCACATTTGACCGGCGCCAATTAGGATTTTCTTTAACAAATTGCAGAAACAATTTGTTGGTCACCGGAAACCGATCTATGTAAAATGGCGCAACAGTTACTTCATCGGAATTATTATTTGCGCCGTAAAGCGGTTTATACTTCCCGCCTTTTATTAATGCCATGTCTGTATGACCGCCTGACAGTTTGCCGTGACTGATGATCGGCAGATTTACCACTGCGATTAATATTAGAATTGAAATTCGTCTCATTGATTTTGCCGTTGTCTGTCTAACATTTACACTCAAACTCCTATTTCTTGGAAGCGCGAATTTTTTTCACTTCTTCCGGTGAAATATTTACATCCTTCCCAATAAATTTCTTATAGACGTAAGTTAAAACTGCCGCTGTATGAACATCATCGAGATTCTGTGCCGGCATAATACCGTTATATTTTTTGGAGTTGACAAAGATCTCCCCGGTTTTCCCGTGAACAACGTTTCTAATGGCGTCTTCTTTCGAACTCTTTTTTAACCAATCCGAATTTAGAAGCGGTGGAAAAACGTTAGGGATTCCATTTCCGTCTGCTTGGTGACATGCGAAACAACTGGTGGAATAAACCGATTGTCCTATACTGAACATATTCCCGGGAGGAGAATTTTTTGCACCGGTTTGCGTTGCGGTCTTTATCAGATTTTCATCTATAGCAGGATCGCCGTTGGAATATTTTGATGAGAACTGTTCGTTACCGTTATTCCGATTCAATTCACCGGTAAAAGAATTTACTTCTTCTGTAGCGGAAGATGAAGCTGTGTAGATTTCGTCTGTCTGTTTCCCTGAATAAATTGTTTTGTTCTCCGGTCCACTTACAGCCAGCATTCCCAATGCGCCTTTGTTGAATGCCCGGAAAATTGAGTGATCAACCATAATATAATTTCCCGGTACGTCAACAGTGAATTCTACTATAGATGAACCGCCGGCAGGAATTAAAGTTGTTTGAACGTCCTTCTCGATGGAGCTAAAACTTCCTTCTCTGTGCACAACATCAAGTATTTCTCCTATCACATGAAAGGACGATACCAAATTTGGTCCGCCGTTTCCAATAAAGAATCTTACTCTCTCGCCGACTTTTGCAATCAACGCTTTATCGCCCACCATCGATCCAACTGAGCCGTTGAAAACTACATAATCCGGTTTCTCGGCAATAGCTTTCTCCATGCTGAAAGGTTGAAGTCCGGCAGCGCCGTAATTACCTTCGGTGTAGAATTCACTTTGCATTACATAATATTCTCTGTCAACGGGTGGAAGTCCTTCTTTCGGTTCAACTAAAATAAGTCCGTACATTCCGTTGGCGATGTGCATACCAACTGGCGCAGTTGCACAGTGGTAAACATATAGACCCGGATTCTTTACAGTAAATGAGAATACAGATGTATGCCCGGGTGCAGTGAATGACGAAGTGGCTCCTCCGCCGGGTCCTGTCACGGCATGCAGATCGATATTATGCGGCAGTTTGCTTAAAGGATTGTTATGAAGATGAAATTCAACAAGATCACCTTCGCGCACGCGAATAAATTTTCCTGGAACGCTTCCGCCGAAAGTCCAGAAAATATATTCAACATCGTCCGATAATTTTTTTACCAACTCGCGTACTTCTAAATCAACAATTACTTTTGTTGCATGTCTGCGTGTGATGGGCGGAGGTACATAAGGTGCGTCTATTGGCTGAGCATTTTCTTCACCAATTACTCCATCGGAATACTGCTCGCCGCAGCCAACAACTATGAATGCTAATAAAAATAAAATCCAAAGAGCCTTAATTCCGAGCAACCTATCGAAGTTTTTTATACTGGAACAATTTGTCCGATTTAACCATGCTGCTATTTTTTTCATTTTCCTTTATCCAAGATATTACAGATTAATTTCTCTGAATTAAAATATTTATAAGCGGACAGATTGTCAAGTTAATTCTTTTGTATGTTCCTTTTGTCCGTTTTTGCAACAAAAGCGGGCAATTAGATTGATAAACAGAATTATTTTTCCGATATTTGAAATGCAATGTTTTGATCTTTGGGCAAATCAAAAAGTTACAGAAGTATTTTGAAGTCTCGGAGTTTTGAAAATGAGTTTGAAGTACATAAAAAATAAAGACGCATCGATCCAAAAAATTAGATTTGGTGTGCAAGTAGCTTTTGCTGTTCTTTGCATCTGGATTGGAATTGAGTTCTCGCAATTTGTTTCTTATCTGGAATCAAACGGAGCCGCTACATTTCATCAGCGTCCGCCCGGCGCGGAAGGATTTCTTCCGATCAGCGCATTGATGAGTGTGGTTTACTTTTTTCAAACCGGTCAAATTCACGATGTTCATCCTGCTGGATTTTTTATTTTGCTTGCGATAGTCGGTGTGTCGTTTGTCTTCGGAAAGTCTTTCTGCAGCTGGATGTGTCCGGTCGGTTTTATTTCCGAAATGATCGGAGATTTTGGCGAAAGAATTTGGAAAAAGATTTTCAAACGAAGAATAAAACTCCACAAGTTTATTGATTATCCTCTTCGTGCAATTAAATATTTGTTGCTTGCATTTTTTGCTTTCGCAATTTTTTCAATGAGCGAAACAACACTGGCGTATTTTCTCGGCGGACCTTATAACGTATCGGCGGACATCAAGATGTGGTATTTCTTTGCTCACATTTCACAGTTCAGCTTGATCGTAATAGGTGTTCTATTTTTGTTGTCGATATTCATTAGAAACTTTTGGTGCCGGTATTTGTGTCCTTACGGTGCATTGCTTGGACTGATTGGTTTCTTAAGTCCCAACAAAATCAAACGAAACGTTACAAGCTGTATCGACTGCGGACTTTGCGCTAAAGCGTGTCCATCGTTCATAAAAGTTGATAAAGTGAAAACCGTTATATCCGACGAATGCACTTCTTGCCTGAACTGCGTTGATGTTTGTCCGGTTGCAGATACGCTCGAAGTAAAAAGTATTTTCAAAGAGAAAAAGGTGCCGAAAAAAG
>JAJYMU010000031.1 GCA_021786655.1 Bacteroidota bacterium | reverse complement strand
TTTCGCGCGCTCTGAAAATTCTGGATTTTATAGTACCGACTTCGGTTCCAAGCTGATCCGCAATTTCTTTGTAGCTCAGTCCGTCTATATCCCGCATTACCAGTGGTATCTTCAACTTCTCAGGCAGCTTTTCAATTGCAGATCTTACTAGCTGCGGCACATCAACATTTTCAGAAAAAGGGCCGGTTCCGTATTCGGTATCGGAATCTTTGATCAGGACGAATATGCTGCGCACTCTTTTCTTTCTTAGGTAATCTCTGCACTTGTTAACGGTAATTCGGTACAACCAGGTAGTAAACTTCGACTCGAAGCGGAAATCGTTGAGCTTATGATAGATGCTGATAAAAACATCTTGAGAAATGTCATCAACAAACTCAGCATCGCCCAAAGTTATGAATACCAGGTTCCGCACTTTTTCCTTATGTCTTACTACCAGAGTCTTAAACGTCGATTCGTCGCCTTTAATGAACGCGCGTATCAAAGCAAAATCTTGATCTTTGTCTTCGGTAGAATCGCTTAAGTCAAATTGCTCTTGGTCTTTTAATAAATTCATAAGTTTAGACGAGACTGAATTCTTATTGTTCCTAACAAAATTAAAGTTTCATAAATTAATTTGGTGCCCTTTAAGTATCTAAAAGAACTTTCTTTTTACTCGAGGATTCAATAATTTAACTGCCAATATAAAGATTTGTAAATTATTATATCCAATCCGTGCGCTCGTATTTTGGGATGTGATTGCATTAAAGACGGCTGAAAATTATCTTAACAATAAATTAAATTCAGGAGAAAACATGAAGCTAAGAACTGAAGAACATTATGGTGCCGTGGTCATTGAGTTAAAAGGTAATGTGATGGGCGGTCCAGAAGCTCAGGAATTCAGCGATACACTTCACAAGCTGATTGACGAGAATAAAAAGAATGTAGTAATTGATCTTGCCGAAACGAAATTTATGAACAGCTCCGGTTTAGGTATGTTAATAAGTGGTTACACAACAATGAAAAACGGCGGTGGATATATGAAACTCGCTAACGCTACCGAAAAAATTGAAAGCCTTTTGATTATCACTAAATTGATCACGATTTTTGAGCATTACACTTCAGTAGAAGAAGCGCTAAAGAGTTTTAAATAGAATTTTCATTCTTTTTAAAGTAAGCTCCGGCGCTCAACGGCTCCGGAGTTTTGTTTTCCTACCAAAATTTTAACTGAGGAATAAATGAGTGTAACCGTTGTTGTGGGCAGTCAGTGGGGTGACGAAGGCAAAGGCAAGATTGTAGATATTCTAAGCGAGCGATATAATATTGTTGTTCGTTATCAAGGCGGCGCAAATGCCGGGCACACGGTAAAAATTGGCGAGAAACAATTTATTCTACATCTCATTCCATCAGGCATTCTTCGGGAAAACGTTCTTTGCGTTATCGGCAACGGTGTTGTAATTGATCCTGCTGCGCTCCTTGCCGAGATTAAACAATTGGAAGACTCCGGCATTAATATTAAGGGAAGACTTTTCATCAGCCAGAATGCTCATCTTATAATGCCGTACCACAAATTGCTAGATTCAATAAGCGAGAGCGGGACGTCAAAAATCGGTACTACCGGCCGCGGTATTGGTCCGTGCTACATCGATAAATATGCAAGGAAAGGTATTCGGATTGTCGATCTGCTCGATAAAAAAGTTCTCGAAGAAAAGATTAGAACCAATATTGAAGAAAAAAATAATTTGCTGAAAAAAGTTTACAACCTGAAAGAACTTGCCGTTGAGGAAATCATAAAAGAGTATGTCGAATTTGATGACGCGATAGATCAATACATAACCGATGTCCCGTTATTTCTCAACAGTGCATTGGAAGACGGCAAATCAATTCTTCTGGAAGGAGCTCAGGGAGCGCTATTGGATGTTGATCACGGTACATATCCTTATGTTACTTCTTCCAATCCAACATCTGGAGGTGCAAGCACCGGTTCCGGAATTCCCCCAACAAAGATAACCTCTGTTTACGGAATTGTGAAAGCTTACACAACAAGAGTCGGCTTGGGACCCTTCCCAACCGAACTAACGAATACAGATGGTGAACAATTACGAAGCGTCGGCGCAGAATTCGGAGCTACTACAGGACGCCCGAGAAGATGCGGATGGTATGATGCTTTTCTTGTTAACTATTCACGCATGATAAACGGCATTGAGAGAGTCGCAATTACCAAGCTTGATGTGTTAAGCCATTTCGAAAAGATTAAAGTTTGTGTCGGCTACGAAATTAACGGCAAAAAACTCAAGTCATATCCTACGTCTGTCAACCAGATTATGCAAGCAGTTCCGGTATATGAAACTTTGAGCGGATGGAACGCCGATCTTTCAAATCTGACAGATTACGATCAGCTTCCGACTGAAGCGAAAGATTATCTGCAGTTCATTTCCGAACAGAGCGGATTTGAGATCAGCATTATTTCCGTGGGACCAAGTCGAAGTCAAACGATTGAATTATAGAATAATTTTTACCTTATCTTTCTATTTAATTTAATTGCTAACCTTTTGTAACTTTTGCCAGAAATTTTTTGGTATGGAGAGACTATGAAAATGTCCGGCGGCCCCGCTTCAATGAATATCAAACTTGCACTTGTAATTATTGGCGCCGCAATTGCATTCGGAACACTTTACTACACACAGAATCTCGTTCAACGACTTCAGCAAAGAGAAAAAGAAATCGTTCAGCTTTATGCTCAGAGTTTGGCGTTCGTAGCAAACACTGAAACCATCAATACCGATTTCACCTTTATTTTTCAAAACATTATCCAGAGAATCGATTTCCCATTAATACTCACCGATGCTGACAACAATCTTAGTTCTACGGTATCGGGCGCGGGTTATAAAAATATCGAACACGATCCGAAACTTACCGGCACACAGTTAAAGGATTTTCTTGAAGAGAAACTCCATGAACTGGCGCAGTCTCATGCGCCAATTGATGTTAAGGCGCCTAACGGAAAAATTATCCAAAAAATTTATTACGGCGATTCCGAAATTGTTCAAAGATTGAGATACTATCCTTATCTTCAAATACTTTTTGCGCTGTTATTTTTACTTATCGCCTATTCAAGTTTTAGTTACATAAAGAGAAGCGAGCAGAGCAACATTTGGGTGGGAATGTCGAAAGAAACAGCTCACCAATTGGGAACACCAATTTCCAGCTTGATGGGATGGAATGAAATGTTGAAAATGAATTACAAGGATGCGGATAAGGTACTCGATACTTCAGAAGAA
>JAJYMU010000288.1 GCA_021786655.1 Bacteroidota bacterium | reverse complement strand
ATAGAAATTACCATTGATAGAGACAAACAACGAAACATTGTTGTAACCGTTAAAGATTCCGGCATAGGAATTTCCGAAGAATACATTCCGAAACTTTTTGTTCCGTTTACTCAAGAAGAGCAAGGCTACTCCCGGCGGTTCGAAGGCAACGGTTTGGGGCTCGCTCTTGTAAAGAGATACTGCGATTTGAACAACTCAACCATTTCGGTCGAATCGAAAAAAGGTTTTGGAACTACTTTTATTATAACTTTTCGTAGATTAAGTAAGTTAAATGTTCAAGTGAACTAAAATTCAGCGAGGTGAACAATGGCGGGTAAACCAAGACTGCTGATGATTGACGACGACGAACTTACACTCAGAATATTTACGATAATTATCAGTAAACTTTTCAACGTAACCTCTTGCAAATTAGGCGACGAATTTTTGAACCTTTTGAAAAAAAAGGAATTTGATGTTTTCTTAATCGACCTGTCGCTCAAAGGCGAGATAGACGGAATTCAACTGATCAAAGAACTTCGTGCTTCCGATAAATACAAGGACTACCCGATAGTTGTTGTTACCGCAAACGCTTTCAAAAAAGATGAAGAAATTGCCATTGCTGCGGGGGCTTCAAAATTCTTGCGGAAGCCGATTGAAAACGAAAGGCTTCTACAGGAACTGCGCGAATATATTTAGCAGCATGCACGTGTTTCAAAATTGGTGCTTCTTCTTTTAGCTTAAGTCACATTAACAGAATTTAATTTGTCTAATTAAACTTACAAACAGAATCCATTGTTAAATAATTGGACAACGTGTGGAATAATAATGGAATCATCACGGCTTCTTCAAAAAATAACCACTTGGGATGCGGATGCCGCACGACACATTCTCTCCAGAACACTTTTTGGTTTCACAAAAAGTGATGTTGATTTCGCTCTTTCGAAAACTTTGGATGACTTTGTTGATAACTATCTTTTAGCAAATCAGCCGCAGCCCGCAACACCAACAACCATTGATACGAATTCAGAATGGGTGACTTTACCTTATGACCCGACTGATCCAAACAACAACACCAACTTCTCCAGATATTTCACATCACTTATTTATTGGTGGCTTAACTTGATGATGAATCAAGGTTATTCTTTTCAGGAAAGATTGGTACTCTTTCTACATAATCATTTTGTGTCGGAAGCTAACACAGTTAGAATTCCGCAATTCATGTATCTGCAAAACAAATTATTCCGTGATTACGCGCTAGGAAATTTTCTTGATCTCACAAAAAAGGTAACGATTGACCCGGCAATGTTGCTCTATCTTAACGGCGCGCAGAATACGAAAAACACGCCGAATGAAAACTATGCCCGCGAATTAATGGAGCTGTTCACACTTGGAATCGGCAACTACACCGAAGATGACATTCATAACGGCGCGAAGGCTTTGACCGGCTGGAGAATTAACAACAGCACGCTTACTTCTTATTTCAATAAAAATTTTTTCGCGGATGTTTCTAAAACATTTTTAGGACAAACGGGAGATTTCAGTTACGAAGACATAGTGAACATTATTTTTGCTCATGTAGATGCTTCGTCGAATCCGGTAGCCGAGCAATTTATTTGCCGCAAGCTTTATAAAGAGTTTGTTTATTATCAACCGGATGCGAACGGCGAAGTTTATATTTCTCAACTTGCCGATATATTCATGACTAACAACTACGAATTGAAACCAGTCCTTTCAACACTTTTGAAATCGCAGTTTTTTCATTCACCGGATATTCGCGGAGCGAAAATAAAATCACCTCTGCATTTTCTGTTGACGGCGCTTAAGCAGTTCTCGATAAACACCGATAACGATATTCTCGGTTATATTAGATCAGCATCTTCATTGTTGTCGCAAGACATTTTGAATCCGCCGGACGTTCGCGGCTGGCAAGGGCAGCGCAACTGGATCAGCACAACAACTTATCCGCAGCGCAATACAATTACCGATTCAATTATAAACGGAAGAAAGATAGGCACAACAACTTTGAAGGTTGATGTGGTAGCTTATGCAAGAACTTACTCGAGTTCTGAAAACGCTGTTAATTTTGTTGATGATGTTACCGCGCAATTGATACAGTTCCCTTTGAGTCAAACCAGAAAAGATGAGCTTCTGCAAACCATGCTTGACGGCGCTGCAGTGTATGATTGGTCAACTTACGATCCGCAAGCTGCATCGCTGCTCAGTAAATTTTTCAAGGCGTTGATGCGGCTGCCTGAATATCAGCTATCATAAATTTTCCGAAAGCCGAATATGAATAGAAGAGATTTCATAAAAAATTTTGGAATGATTACCGGCGCAGGCATTGCAACATTTTCCGTCGCCGGAATTCCGGTTAAAGCATTCGCAAAACCGTTCATGAATATTCAAAACACGAATGGAAATATTTTGGTTATCGTTCAGTTCAAAGGGGGAAACGATGGAATCAACACAGTTATTCCAGTCGATCAGTATTCACTTTATCAGTCGAACCGTCCGACCATTGCAGTTCCGGAAAATCAAATTGTTTTGTTGAATAACGCGACGGGATTAAATCCCTCACTTCAATCATTGAAACCAGTTTACGATGAAGGTAAAATTACTGTCCTCCAAAATATTGGTTACCCGAATCAAAACAGATCGCATTTTCGTTCTACCGACATATGGCTTTCGGCATCGGACGCAAATACAGTTGTGTATGATGGATGGATCGGCAGATACTTGGTGAAAGCGTATCCCGATTACCCGAACACACCGCCGCAACACCCGATGGCAATTCAACTTGGTTCGGTGGAATCAAATTTGTTCGAAAGCCAATATGGCGGATTGGGAATTGCATTTCAGGATCCTAACACATTTTATCAATTGGTAAACGGAAGCTCTGCCGATAATGATCCTCCGCCGAATACTTTAGCGGGTGACGAATTAAAATTTTTGAAACAGGTCGCTGCTTTATCTATCGAGTACTCGACTGTAATAAAAAGTACTGCGGATAAGGGAACGCACACGGCTGATTATCCGGCAAACAACAGTCTTGCATCGCAATTGAAAATAGTTTCCAACCTGATTTACGGCGGTTTGCAAACTCCGGTTTATCTGGTAACACTCGACGGATTCGATACTCACGCAGACCAAGTTAACCGGCAGACAAAATTGCTTGTTGAATTTGCCGACGCGGTCTCGGCATTCCAAAAAGATTTGGATACTCACGGAATGTCTGGCAAGGTTGCCGTGATGACCTTTTCAGAATTCGGAAGAAGGGTGAAAGAAAACGGAAGCAAAGGAACCGATCA
>JAJYMU010000334.1 GCA_021786655.1 Bacteroidota bacterium | reverse complement strand
TACGTACCGGATGATCAGCGATATATGGATTTGCATCATTCGGCTAACGATGTTCTGGAAGCCGTCAGTCCGCGTGAAATGGAATTAGGAACTTCTTCGATAGCTTTGATGAGTTATTTGTTGAGTGAGGAAGGTTTATAAATCACTGTGGGACTTTGCAACTCAGTGCCTCTGCGGATTGAATTTCCACAGAGGCACTCTTGCCCGCCTTGCCCGAGGTAAGTCGAGGCAGGCTCTTAATCTTACTCTTTATCTTGCTGTTATCTTCTTTTCTCTGCGCTTCTATCCGAACCTCTTTCTGATCGACCTTGACTTCGTTCAACATTTCTATCGCTGCGCTCGCTTCTTGGTGAAGGTCTGTCATAATTCGGTTGTCTCTGCGGTTGTGTCATTCTTTCTGGTGCCTGAGGTCTGTCATTCGAACGCGGTCTCTCATAAACTTGCGGTCTTTCTCTCAAAACTTCCCTTTGAATCTGGTTGTTCTGCTGTCTTTCCATTCTATCCTGGTTCCGCAGTTCATTTCTGTTTGTGCTTGGGTTTCTCTCTGCATCACGTCTCATGTTTAAATCTCTATTCGGATTTATATTCTGATCGCGGTTTTCAAATCCATCCCGACGAATGCTTCTTTCACGGGGATCGATTGCTCTGTTGTCGCCTTGATCCATGCGGGTGACAATCTTATCTCTCTCAAGAGTTGTTCTTCCGTTGCCTCTCTTTATTTCCAGATTGCCCCTATCCCTTCCGCTCGTTAACTCACGCTCGGATGGTCGATAGCTAACAATCCGGTTGCCTTCGTTCGAACGGTATTTTCCATAATCTCCGTAGTTGTCAACAGTGCGTAAATCTCTTTGAGCAATTCTGGAACCGGCTCTTCTTTCTACGAACGCTCTATCAACACCGCCGTTAACAATTCTATCGCGGTCGTAGTAATAATTGTTTCTGTATCTGGTGTTGTCAAAAATTCTAGATGTTCGGTATTCATTAACGAGATAATAGTTTACTCTATGACCGCAGAAGTGACCGTAGTCCACAAAATTCCAGTAGCGGTAGTGTGATCTCCATCCAATTGAAAAATGAATTCCGAAATCGATGCTGAAAGATGCGTACGGAGGAAGCGGTGCCCATCCGATGTAGTCGTCGTTGTAGCGCCATTCAACCCAAGCCGGTCCCCACTGATTATCGGGTACCCAAATCCATCCGTAATAATCGTCGTAGTACCATCTTCCGTAGTGATATGTTGCCCAGCCAAACGGTTCATCGGAATCCCAGTACCATCCGTCTTCGGTCCATGCCCAGCGACCAACGGAATACGGACGCCATTGCGCGGCTACTCTGAAAGGACGCCATACAACCAAGTCTCCGTCGAGTTGAATCCATTCGCCGTAAGGACGCAAAGCGCTGTAAAAGAAATTTATCGAAATCCCCGGGTCAGGTTTTGCATCTAATTGCAAAGCAAAGAAGAAGATTATTGCCGCAATAATTATTTTCGTTTTCATGGCAGACCTCCTAATTAGTCCACTATTCACTATTCAAGGAATGTGCCATTAAATTCGCAATAAAAAAAGCTAAATGGAACATTTTTTTCGAATTAATGTTTAGTTGAAAAGACAACCTTTACACTATAAAGTACATAGTTATTTATTGAACCAAAAATTACAAAACAAGGATAGCCGAATGATTCCTCAATTTTTTCTTGATCAGAGACCCCACAAAGGTTTGACTTACGAAGAATATCTTGGCTTGATGCAGCAACACAGCGAAGATCCAAGCATCGAAAATTTCGAAACCATAAAATTAAACCAGCAGCGAACATCAAGGATCAATAAAACTTATAATGTTGGGCAGACACTGAAAGTCATGATTGCTAAGATTACGTCCCATCAATTATGGATGGTTATCACTGAAGATTGGTGCGGGGACTCTGCGCAGAATGTTCCGTACATCGCAAAAATATCTGCATGCAATCCGTTGATCGAGCTTAGAATCCTTCTACGAGATCAGAATCTCGACATCATGGATTTGTACTTAACTGAAGGGAAATCGAGAAGCATTCCGAAGCTCGTTATTTTTGATAAAGACGGCAACGAACTGGTTCAGTGGGGACCGCGACCTGCAGCGGCACAAGCGCTTGTTAATAAAAACAAGTCGGAAGGCATACCTAAAGATGAGTTTATAAAAGATCTGCATTTGTGGTACGGGCGAAATCGAGGCGAAAACTTAGAAGAAGAATTTGAAAAAATAATCGGGCAGTTGATCAATCAATAAATTACTTGTTCTGGAAAATTTTGAAATCAACGTTGAGCATTAAAGTTGAATCAACAGGCTTACCGGAATTTTGCCCGGGATGAAATTTGGTTTTCATAACTGCAGTTTGAGCTGCTTCATCACAGCCAAGACCGATACCTTTTACAACTTCTGCTTTCGTGACTATGCCTTCTGCATTGATAACTACTTTCAAAGTGACAGTTCCTTCTAATCCGTATTTGAGCGCATGTTCAGGATAAACCAAATTATCTTCAACTGCCTTTATTCCTCCGATAGGAGACGCACATACTTCCACATCGCACGGTGATAAATTTTGTACCGCACCGACAGCTTGATTTCGTTTGCCCGCTAAATAATTTTGTGCCGGCGCAGAATAATTTGGATCGAAAGAAAAATTTTCTTGTTTCGTAATCATTCCTTTTGAGAAATAATAAATATGCTTCAATCCCCCGTTTTCAAAATACGCGCGATCGATACCGTCTTTCATCCCTTCTCTCACTTCATACTCTTCTTTCGCCAAACCGGAATCGAAATATTCTTTCACCCAACCGTTCAAAATTCCATTGTCATAATTTTTCTCGGTCATAATGTTGCCGTTCTGGTAATACCAAACGGAGTTGCCTTCCAGAATATTGTTGGCATACGAAAGCTCCGATTGAACTTCTCCGGTTGGGTAGTAAGTCTTGACGATTCCATTTTGAGCGAACAAACTGCCCGACATGATCAATTGGAATAGTATGAATGCGCAAAACGGGAAAGAAGGTTTCATTTTATACATGATCAACAATTATTAATAGCCGGTTCAAATTTAGAAAAACTTTTCTGTAATGATAAATACAATTGTGCAAGACTGCTTGCAAAATTTCTTGCGAGCATTTTAAAATTAAAAAGCGGATCATTTCGACCCGCTTTTCCTTCAGCACCATACTGGGAAGACCGGTATCACTTTTTCTTTTCTATAAACTTCCATCCGCCCGCCATTGAAGAAATAATTCCTCGCCCTTCAACATAATCATGGTAGAACACAAGATAGACATGAATGATCGAAAAGATTATGAAGAACCACATCATCACATGGTGCCATTGACGAACTGCGAAATCGCCGCCCATCAATGGAACGATCCACGCGAACATGTGAGGCAACCACGAATCACTCATCGCAGCATACATTCCGAATCCGGTTATGCATTGAAACAAGAAAACAAGGAACGTTATGAAATAAGTAAAGCCCGCAAGCGAATTGTGACCAACCGATTCGAGCGGTTTCGACTGAGTCTGGAGAATATCAATCTTCAAGACGTCAACTGCTTCTTGCACTTGAGATTTGCGGTGGATAATAAAATTTCTCCACTGTGCAAATTTATTTCCAGCGAATCCCCAGTAAATTCGAAATAGAAAATTGAAGAAGAAAATAAATGCCGCTACGAAGTGTATGAACCGGATTTGTCCAAACCAATAACTGTAGGACGCTTCTGCGGCACTCTGAACTGCTAATGGGCGACCGATTAAATACCCTGTAACAGCTAAAGCGGCAACACACAGAGCATTAATCCAGTGATAAAGCCTTACCGGCAACTGCCAAACATAAACCCGTTCGCTAATTACTCTTTCCATTATCGCTCCTAAAATGTTTGTACTTGGTGGACGTATGTACCTTTTTCATCGTACAAATGAACCGCACAAGCAATGCATGGATCGAACGAGTGAATTGTTCTCAAGATTTCCAACGGTTTCTCCGGATCTTTAATCGGCGTTCCGATAAGCGATGATTCGTACGCAGACATTTGACCTTTATCGTCGCGTGGCGAAGCGTTCCATGTTGATGGGACAACAAGCTGATAGTTATCAATCTTCTTGTCTTTGATAACAATCCAATGCGCAAGCGCGCCGCGCGGAGCTTCGGTCATTCCAACACCTTTAGCTTCCGCCGGCCATGTTTCCGGATCCCACTTTTCATTATTGAACATTCTTGTATCGCCGTTCTTTATGTTGGAAAGAAGCTGGGAATAAAAATCTTTCGACCAGCCGGAGATAAGAAGCGTTTCAATTCCGCGCGCTGCTGTTCTGCCTAAAGTTGAAAACAAAGCGGCAACAGGAACATTCAGTTTTTTCAGAACAAGCCCAACTGTTTCCTGAACTTCTTTGTTTCCAGACGCATAAGCAACGAGCATTCTTGAAAGCGGACCAACTTCCATTGGTTGTCCTTTCCAGCGCGGAGTTTTTAACCAGCTATATTTTTTGGAAACGTCAAGATGATCGTACGGCGGTTTTGGACCGGAATATTTTAGTTTTGTCTCTCCAGACCAAGGATGCAACCCGACTTTATCGCCTGCTTCATAGTCATACCACGAGTGAGTGATAAATTCTTTGATCTGTTCAACATCATGTCCGTCCACTTCATGAACCTTGCTTAAATCTCGCCCAAGAATTATTCCGCGCGGCAATTTAAATTTTGCAACATCCGCGTAACCGTTCGTCGGCAAATCCCCGTATGCAAGATAATTCGTTAGACCGCCGCCGATTCCACCCCAATCTTTATAGAATGATGCAACCGCAAGAAGATCGGGTATATAAACCTGCTCAATAAATTCTCTTGCTTGATCGAACAAAGTTCCAACGTAAGCCAATCGTTCTGCGTTTAAAGCATTTGCCTCTTCAATGTTCACCGAACATGCGGCGCCGCCAACCAAATAATTCGGGTGCGGATTCTTTCCGCCGAATATTGTGTGAACTTTGACAATTTCTTTTTGCCATTCCAAAGCTTCCAGATAGTGAGCAACAGCCATCAAGTTAGCTTCCGCCGGCAATTTGTAAGCAGAGTGTCCCCAGTATCCGTTGGCAAAGATTCCAAGTTGACCGCTGTTAACAAATGCGGTTAATCGTTTCTGCAAATCGGCGAAATATTTTGGAGAACTCTTGGGCCAGTTAGAGATACTTTGAGCGAGTTCAGAAGTTTTCTTGGGATCTGCTTTAAGCGCACTAACTACGTCCACCCAATCCAACGCATGAAGGTGGTAAAAGTGAACGACGTGGTCCTGCATGTATTGCGCACAGAACATTAAGTTACGAACTAACTCAGCGTTTGGAGGCACCGTTATTTTCAAAGCATCTTCAACTGTTCTTACCGAAGCCAAAGCATGAACCGTTGTACAAACACCGCATGCCCTTTCGGTAAATGCCCAAGCGTCTCTTGGATCTCTTCCTTTAAGAATTAATTCAAAACCTCTTACCATTGTACCGGAACTGTATGCATCAACTACTTTACCGTCTTTTACATCAACTTCTATTCGAAGGTGACCTTCAATACGGGTGATCGGATCAATAACTATTCGAGCCATTATTCACCTCCTTTTTTTTCTGTTACGCTGCCGTTTTCAATTCCCTCTTTGATCAGTTTTCGTTTGCGTATGTTTGTTGAAATTGCATGAGCGGCAACGCCCGCAACCGTAGCAGCGCCGACAACAACGCCAATATTATCTGCTGTTGTTTCAATTCCGAATCCCGGGAATGATGCAAGATGTTGATAGAAAGGACCGTTATCCCAAAAGTGAGCTTCGCTGCATCCAATGCAACCATGACCGGATTGGATTGGATAGCTAACACCGTTATTCCATTTAATAACCGCGCATGAATTGTAGGTAACGGGACCGCGGCAGCCCATCTTGTACAAACAATATCCGCGTTTTGCATTTTCATCATCGAATGCATTTACAAATAATCCGGCGTCGTAATTCGGGCGGCGGTAACATGTATCGTGAACACGTCGCGAATAAAATGCTTTCGGTCTTCCTAATCCGTCGAGCTGCGGAATGCGATCGAATGCCAAGAGATGAACAATAGTTCCAGCCATAACTTCTGCGATTGGCGGACAACCCGGAACATTTATAATAGGTTTACCGCTGATAATTTTATGTATCGGCGTAGCACCAGTCGGATTTGGTTTTGATGATTGGATACAACCGTTGGAAGCGCAACTTCCCCATGCAATAATTGCTTTTGCATTTTGCGCTGCTTCTTGAACGATGTCCAATGCCGTTCTTCCACCTATGCAGCAATAAACGCCGTCTTCTTCAGTTGGAATTGAACCTTCAACCAGCATCAAGTATTCGCCTTTGTATTTTTTCATAGTACTATGAAGCGCTTCTTCTGCCTGCTTCCCCGCGGCTGCTTGAAGCGTTTCAGTATAGTCGAGCGAAATTTTATCTAATATAACATCTGCAACAATCGGGTGTGAGGAACGGATGAAAGACTCGCTGCAACAAGTACACTCTTGGAAATGGAACCAAACAACCGGAATACGCGGCTTGGTTTCCATGGCTTTAACAACTTTGCCAACGCCGCTTGCTTCTACTCCAATGAATGCCGTCATCCAGGTGCAGAACTTTAGAAAATCACGACGTGAGTAACCGTGCCGTTTCATTTCATCCCAATAAGTAACGGGATTTTCATTCATTGCTACCTCCTGCTTAATTGAACAGTTATTAACTAGTTATCAACTTTTCTTTTGAATTAATTTCAGGCTGAATTTTATTTATTTGCAACTGTGCTTTCACGGAAAGTATTTCGCCAAGATGAACGTCTGTAATTGAGTCTGTGATTATTTCTAAGTAGGTCGGTGTTAATGCGAGCTTCAAAATTTGCTTTCCCTCTCTGATGGAAATCTCTACAACTTTTCCTTCAATCGAAATTTCTTTTTGAAGTGATATAGTTGTCATAACCCTCGACATTAAAGTCTGGTTAAGATTTCAAATGACGTGCCCCAAATTGATTTGGATTTTGGAATGAAAACGAAACTGCAAAAAGATGAAATGCGAGATTCCGTGAAATGATTCGCGGAAATCCGTGGCGGGTTACTTCTGTCCGTTCAAATTGTGTTTCTTGAGTTTATCCCGGAAGGTTGAGAGACTAAGGCCCAAAGTTTTTGCAGCTTGAGATTGATTGCCGTTGCTTTTAGCTAATGCTGTACTCAGCAGATTGTGCTCGAGACATTTTACTATTTGATCCAGACTCATTGAATCTTCCAGGTAACATTTGTTGCATGCTTTAAGAAGGAAATCAACCGGGTTGCCGGTTTTTACTTCTTGCGGAAGATCGTCAAGGGTGATTTCATTTTCCGCGAAAAGACAAATTCGCTGAATAACATTTTTCAACTCGCGTACATTACCGGGCCAACTATAACTGATGAACGCTTTGAACGCATCATGCGAGACCGTCAAATCTTTTTCCGGTGCATACTTCTTAATAAAATGTTCGATTAACGGCGGTACGTCGTCGCTTCTCTCACGCAATGGAGGAATGTCAATCGGTACCACGTTTATTCTGTAGAAAAGATCTGCTCTGAAAATTTCTCTTTCAACCAAAAGTTTCAAATCTACTTTTGATGCGGTGATCAGTCGAACATCAATTGGAATTGGAGTGGTTCCGCCGATTCTCATTATTTCTCTCGATTCCAAAACGCGGAGAAGTTTTGATTGAATCGAAAGCGGAACGTCGTCTATGTCGTCTAAGAAAATGCTTCCGGTGTTTGCAATTTCGAACAATCCTTTTTTGTCGTTAAGCGCGCTGGTGTACGCTCCTTTTTCATGACCGAACAATTCACTCTCAAGCAGATCGGCGGGCAAAGCGGAAAGACTAATCTTAACAAACGGTCTCTGACTTCTTGGACTTGTGTTGTGGATGTACTCGGCAAAAATTTCTTTACCAACTCCGGTTTCACCGATTAACAGCACTGAGCTGTCGGATGCGACTATTCTATCGATGCGCGAAAGTATATCGCGCATCCTATCGTTCTTCGCGATAAGTGTAAGAGACTTGAGATTGCCGTAATCTATTTTAACGAGGTTCAATTAGATTCTTCTGAAATTAATTAGCTGTGTTAGAAAAAATTTATTCATTCATACTTTTAGTTCAATATGTGATTTTTCAAACAACTTAGCAATAAAGTAATTAACCAGATAGTCCGCTCCCTCTCATTTTGTTTTGGAACTATGAACGGCTTACACTTTAGAATTAATAATTTTTTATTTCAATTTATTCATATAAATGATAGTTTCAGCATTAAATTTTTGCACTCCCAAAGGAATCAACGATGGAACAACATAAAGAAAGCCTTCTAAAGAATATTCTGAACACTACGGTACTGGTTTCCGCGCTCGGATATTTTGTAGATATCTATGATCTTATCTTGTTCGGAATTGTCAGGGTCCCTAGTTTGACTGACCTTGGTGTCCCCGCAAATAATATGATTGAGGTTGGTGTTTACATTTTGCAAATGCAAATGTGGGGCATGTTGATCGGTGGAATAATTTGGGGAGTTTGGGGCGATAAGAAAGGAAGACTCTCCGTTTTATTCGGATCAATTTTTATGTATTCAGTTGCAAATCTATTAAACGCGTTCGTAACATCGATTGATCTTTACGCGCTTCTAAGATTTATTGCCGGTGTTGGTTTGGCAGGTGAACTTGGCGCTGCAGTAACTCTTGTAAGTGAAGTGATGACGAAAGAAACACGCGGATACGGTACCGCAATTGTTGCAACTATTGGTGTTTCAGGTGCAATCTTCGCAGCAATCATTGGTGATGTTTTCAATTGGCACGTGGCATTTATCATCGGAGGAATTCTTGGTCTAATTCTTTTGATTATGCGGCTGCGAATGTTCGAAAGCGGAATGTACAAGTCGGTCCAAACTGCAAATATCAGCAAAGGAAATTTTTTGAAACTGTTCACTTCCAGAGATAGATTCTTGCGATATATTTACTGCATCTTGATTGGACTTCCGATTTGGTATGTAGTTGGAGTATTAATCACGTTCTCTCCGGAATTTGCAAAAGTACTTGGCGTACATGAAAAAATTGTTGCGGGCAATTCCATTTTGTTCACATACACCGGATTAATCTTCGGAGATTTCGCGAGCGGTTTTTTAAGTCAATATTTAAAAAGCAGAAGAAAAGTTGTTACGCTTTTTATCGGACTAACTTTTGCTTTTATTTTGGTTTACTTATTCTTACATGGTCTGTCAAAGGTTCAGTTTTACGGTCTATGTGTTTTGCTGGGATTCGCCACCGGCTATTGGGCAGTTTTTGTGACAACTGCATCGGAACATTTTGGGACAAACCTTAGATCAACTGTTACAACTACTGTCCCGAATTTCATACGCGGTTCGGTAATACCTATTACTTTCGGATTTGAATACTTACGTTCGTCACTCGGTATGATTTATTCCGCGCTGATAATTGGAATTGTCTCAATTGTGATTGCCTTATTTGCAATCTATAAATTGGAAGAAACATATGACAAAGATCTTAATTACATAGAAAACATTTAGAAATTTCTAATTCAACTTTTTCTCAACCAAAAATTACTTTCATGGAATTAATCAAAGAACTCTTCGATTTCGTTTTGCATCTTGACAAGTATCTCAACGATATTATTCTTCAGTACGGCACATTAACGTATCTTATACTTTTCCTGGTAATATTTGCAGAGACGGGATTAGTCTTCACACCGTTTCTTCCCGGTGATTCGTTATTATTTGCAGCGGGAACTTTTGCCGCACAAGGGTCATTTAATGTTCACATTTTGTTTTTGATATTAGCCGCCGCCGCAATTTTAGGCGACACGGCAAATTACTGGATCGGTCATTATTTTGGTCTTAAAATTTTTGAAAAGAATTCCAGATTTTTGAAAAAGGAATATTTGTAACGGACTCACAAATTTTATGAAAAGTACGGAGGCAAAACAATCATACTTGCCCGCTTCGTTCCAATCGTAAGAACTTTTGCGCCGTTTGTAGCCGGCATCGGATCGATGACATATTCAAAATTCATTTCTTACAACGTAATTGGCGGTGCAATTTGGTGTGCACTTTTTGTGTATGGAGGATTTTATTTTGGTAACTTAGCGTTCGTAAAACAAAATTTTTCTTTGGTAATAATCGCAATCATTTTTATTTCCATAATTCCGGGTATTACCGAGTACATGAGACATAAGTTGAATAAGTCCAACAAATAAAAAATTACTATTTCTTGAATGGAGACACGAAATGGGAAATGAAACACTTCTAGACCTTTTGATGAAAGGCGGATTCACAATTTTCATTCTGGCGTTGAGTTCTATCTTCTCGCTGAAAGTCATTATAGAAAAATTGATTCAATTCAACGGAATTAAATCCAAGTACAATGAGGAGCTGCTCACGCAAATTGCGGAAAAGCTCGAAGCAAAAAGTTTGAAGGATGCCATAACGGTTTGCAAGAACTACAAAATTACCTCGCTCGGTTTCAAAGTTACCTCCCCGCTTGCAAATGTTATGAAGTACATCCTTGAACATCTTCACCTATCAAAAGAAGATTTAACTGAAACCGCGTACAACAAACTTGATCAGGAAATTACAAAACTTGAAGGCGGTCTTGGAGTTCTTGCAACTCTCGGCGCGGTGTCACCTTTCATTGGATTATTCGGAACTGTTGTTGGAATTATCAAATCGTTCAGCGCGCTGTCATTAACCGATACATCAAATTATTCGCACGTAATGAGCGGAATAGCCGAAGCATTGATTGCAACTGCCGCCGGTTTATTTGTTGCGGTACCGGCTGTTATGTTCTACAACTATTTCACGAAAAGATTAAAGCTGAGCATACCTTCGTTCGATGAATCAATTCACGGCGTGATAAGAGTTCTTAAAAGCACCAAGTAAAGAGGATTTATGAGACGATTCAGGCTGGAAGAAAAAGAATTTTCAGAAATCAACATCACACCATTCACAGATGTTGTGTTGGTTCTTCTAATTATTTTTATGATCACGAGCCCGTTTCTTATTTCCGGTTCATTCAAAGTTAAACTGCCGCAATCAACAACCGCTGAAACGGAAATCAATAAAGGTATTGAAGTCTACATGGATGAGAAAGATGAAATCTTTATCAACAATAAGACTATTGCGTTTCAGGAAGTGCCTTTCTATCTGCAAAAAGAATTTGAAAAAAACGGTGTGAAAGAAGTTATTATCAAAGCCGATAAAAATGTTCGTCACGGTGCATTTGTTCAGCTGCTCGATCAATTGAAAAAAGCCGGCGCGACCAAACTTTTGATAGCCACGACCCGCATAGAGAGTACAACACCTTGACAAAAATGATTTATGCACTTTCCACTTAATAAATTTCAATGCCGGGAAACGTCTCAAAATATGTTTCATTTTCAATTTCACTTTTAGTTCACTCAATTATTTTTTTTCTTTTTTACATCGCTGCACATAATTACAATCCCGGTACAAACGGTTTGATCGAGTTCAATTTGTTTGAAGAATCCGGCGGCGGCGGAACAACTGCAGTTGCGGAAGAACCGGAAGAAAAAATAAATACGAGCGAGAAGAAAGTCGAAGAAAAAGTTAAGCCAGTGGTTAAATCGACGGAAGCGAAAAAAGAAACTGCTGCTGTCGGAAATCAATCTGGAGATGCAAAAGGAACCGGCACGGGTAGTGGAACAGGATCCGGAACTGGCACCGGTAAGCCGGGGATTTCGTTGGGTATTCCGATAATTCAAAAACCAAAAGAAGAAATTTATTTTGTTGCCGTAGATGAAATGCCCGAACCGCTTGGCGGTTTTGATGAGATCAATTCAAAGGTAATTATTCCACCTCAAGCAAAACAAAAAAGAATTTCCGGAACAGTGTTCGTTCTGGCATTTATTGATGAGTACGGCGTGGTTAGAAAAACCATGCTCACAAAAGGCATTGGCTACGGATGCGATGAAGCTGCGATGATGGCTGTTTCAAGGACACGATTCAGACCTGGAAAGCAAAACGATCAGCCGGTAAAAGTACAAATGCAAATTCCGGTTTCTATCCGGTAATATTCTGATTCTTTTTCTGAGACGCCTTCCAAATAAAATAAACCGGTATTCCCAGCAGAACAATTATTAGTCCCGGCCATGTGTACATCGGTTTTTCAACGATCAAAATAATTGAAATGGTTGAAGCAAGAAAAATGTAAAGGATAGGCAGCACAGGATAACCGAAAGCTTTGTACGGCCGCTCCACATCCGGTTTCCTTTTTCGTAAAATGAAAACACCGATTATCGTCAGAGAATAAAAAATAAGGACGGTAAATATCACGTAGTCCAAAAGCTGGGAGTAAGTTCCGGACAGACATAAAACGCTTGCCCATATTGCTTGAAAGATAAGCGCTTTTGCCGGAACAGAATTTTTATTTAGTTCACCGGTGGTTTTGAAAAACAAATTGTCTTTCGCCATTGCGTAATAAACCCGCGCTCCAGCAAGTATTAAACCGTTGTTGCATCCAAATGTTGAAACCATTATCAGCACAGCCATTATCAACGCAGCCGGTTGACCAAAAAACATTTGCGCTGCAGCGGTCCCAACGCGATCATCGGCAGCAAATTGAATTCCCTGACCGACAACATCTTTAGCTTGCGGATTTCCGGCAAGCGGGAGCGCAACTAAATATGCAACGTTAGCGAGCACATAAAGAAGTGTAACTATTAACGTTCCCCCAAAAAGACTTAGAGGAATAACTTTTTTCGGATTTTTTATTTCGCCAGCGGTGAACGTAATATTTTCCCACGCAACACTTGCGAAAAGTGAACCGACCATCGCGACTCCGATTGCAACGATAACAGAGAATCCGTCTAGTTGTTCAATCCATTCGATTTTGCTACCAGACATGTGCAGCCATTGCCCTTCCCAGACTTTTGAAAAGTTGGCAGCGATAGCTTGGGCGTTTGAACCGACAAAAATTCCTAAAACAATTAGACCGAGGAGTGCGAGTGTTTTTGCAATCGTAAATATATTTTGAACAAACTTTGCTTCCCGCAACCCTCTCATGTTTATGTAAGTCAAAAATAAAATCAGAACGATCGCTAAAATTTGCCCCGATGAAACTTTGAGTCCAAAGAGATTGAACAAAACATTTGCGGTGCTAAACCATGGGATGAGAACGGCAGTGAACTTTGCGAACGCAACGGCAACGGCTGCAATTGTTCCGGTTTGAATTACCAAAAACAAAGTCCATCCGTAGAGAAAACCAACTAACGGATTGTAAGCTTCGCGCAAATAAACGTACTGACCGCCGGCGTTGGGCATCATTGCAGCAAGTTCGCCGTAACTTAACGCGCCGATCAAAGTGATAACACCGGTGATGAACCAAACTAAAAGCAGCAATCCGCTTGAGCCGACTGTTCGCCCAATATCGGAACTGACAATAAAAATTCCGGAACCGATCATTGAACCGACAACAATCATTGTCGAATCGAATAAACCCAGTTCGCGTTTTAATCCGGTGGAAGTTTCTTGTACGGTAGAGAATGTTTCTTTGTGCATATCCATCCCAATGATTTTAGGAAGGAATTTAATCTTTGATCAAATAAAGCACCACAAAAAAACATTCTCGTGTAAATGAAATTTTGCTGTTCGGAATTTCAATCGATTGCTTTTAATCCCACGACGGCAGTCTTGAGTGAATGCTTTCACCGTGCTGACTGATATCAAGTCCTTCGATTTCTTCTTCCTTGCTGACACGCATCGGTAAAATTTTATCCGTAATCATATAAAGTAAGTACGATCCGCCAAACGTAAAGACGCTAACAATTACCAACGCAACCATGTGTATTAGAAACGTGTGGGTCTCGCCGTGAATTAATCCGACATTTTTTGCAAAGACGCCGGTAAGAATCATTCCAACGATTCCGCCCAAACCGTGACAAGGAAAAACATCGAGCGCGTCGTCAAGCGTAGTTTTACCTTTCATTGTTACAGCAACGTTGCTTATTAGTGCAGCAGTAGCACCGATGAAAATACTCGCCCCGACAGAAACGTAACCGGCAGCAGGAGTAATTGCAACCAAACCGACGACTGCGCCAATGCATGCACTCATCGCCGATGGCTTTCGACCCATGAGTATATCAAAGAATAACCAAGACATTGCCGCAGCCGCTGACGCAGTGTTCGTTGTTGCAAATGCCAAAGCCGCTAATCCGTTTGCAGCCATTGCGGAACCTGCGTTGAAACCAAACCACCCAAACCATAACAATCCGGTGCCTAGAATTACGTACGGAATGTTAGCCGGAATGTGGCGTTCTTTCGCAATGTGTGTATGCCGTCTTCCGAGATGAAGAGCGCCGGCTAACGCTGCAAATCCAGCCGACATGTGAACTACTGTTCCGCCGGCGAAATCCAAAACTCCCATCTTTCTCAGCAATCCGTCCGGATGCCAAGTCATGTGCGCTAACGGAGTATAAATGAAAAGAGAAAATAAAATCATAAACAGCAGGTAAGAAGAAAAACGAATTCGTTCTGCAAATGAACCGGTTATAAGCGCTGGTGTAATGATCGCGAACTTCAATTGAAAAAGAGCGAAGAGAATTAATGGAAAAGTCGGAGCTAACAGCGGATGAGTATTTCCATCAACGCCTCTAAACATAAAATATGTAAACGGATTGCCGATTATCCCTCCGATAGAATCTCCGAACGCCAAACTGAAACCAACCACGACCCACACAATACTAATTACGCCCATCGATATAAAACTCTGAAGCATAGTAGAGATTATATTTTTTCTTCCAACCATTCCCCCGTAAAAGTATGAAAGACCCGGCGTCATCAGCAGAACCAGACCTGTAGCGGTCAACATCCATGCTGTGTCGCCGCTATTTATCGGACCGCCAACAATGTGTGACGAATTATAATTCAAAACCGCACCGACCACGGCAATGATAAACAATACAACGAACGGAACAAATTTATATTTAGTCATTTTCTCTCCATTATGAATACTAACAATGGCATCATTTAAAAAATTATGGATTTATTAACTTAATAAGGTTGGGGCGCAAATATACCTAATTAAATTACTGAACCGCAACAGTTTCATAGATATTTTGAATGGCTGCTTCTCTCATGAAAGTTCCTGCGCAACAATCAAAAAAAGTTTTGATGGCGAGTATAAATTTATTGAGGAGTGAGAATTCAAAAAAATACCCCGCCAGAATTCAGCAGGGTATCCAAAAAAATTTATAAGACAAAAAACTATCCGGTAATTCGCATTTTGTAGAATGAACGCCACGCGAAATAGAGAGCAACCGCTAAGACCACAACTCCAACGTAGGGCGCGGTATTTCTAAACTCTTCCGAGATTGAGATTTCCATAGCCAACAATCCGAACAAGGTTGTGAATTTTATTACAGGATTTAGCGCGACGGAAGATGTATCTTTAAATGGATCGCCAACCGTATCGCCGACAACAGTTGCGTCGTGAAGCGGCGTACCTTTTTCTTTCAGCACTACCTCAACAACTTTCTTGGCATTGTCCCATGCACCGCCGGCATTTGCCATGAACACGGCTTGAAATAATCCGAACACGGCAATCGAAATTAAAAAGCTGATAAAGAAAGCTACAGGCGCTATCGACGTAGCTGGCGCAGATAAAAGTGCGAATGCCAAAGCAAAACTAAAAATTGCAATAAAAATATTCAGCATTCCGGTTTGGGCATATTGAGTACAAATCTTCACAACCTCTTTTGATTTTTCTATCGAAGCGCTTTTGTTTGCATTCGGGTCCAACTGAATATTTTTCTTTATGTATTCAACCGCACGATGGGCGCCGGTTGTAACTGCTTGCGTTGAAGCGCCGGTAAACCAGAAAACAACAGCACCGCCGCATAAGAAACCAATGTTTGTGTATGGATTAAGAATGCTCAAAACACTTGAAGGATCAATGCCCAGCGTATTTCGTAATAAGAGAATAAGTGAAAATATCATCGCGGTGGCGCCTACAACTGCTGTTCCAATCAGCACAGGTTTGGCTGTTGCCTTAAAAGTATTTCCTGCACCATCATTTTCTTCCAGGTAATGTTTTGCTTTTTCAAAATCCGGTTTGAAGCCAAAATCTCTTTCGATTTCTTTATCAATATCCTTAATCTCTTCGATAAGAGAAAGCTCATAGATTGACTGAGCATTATCCGTAACCGGTCCGTAGCTGTCAACCGCAATGGTAACGGGTCCCATGCCTAAAAATCCAAATGCAACTAAACCGAATGCGAAGATCGAAGGAAACATCATAAATCCGGAAAGTACCTCTGCACTTGCAAAATACGCGATGAACATTAAAAGTGCGAAGATCAATCCCATCCAGAACGCGCTGAAATTTCCCGCAACAAGACCGGAAAGAATATTTAATGATGAACCGCCTTGACGCGAAGCTTCAATAATTTCATTCACGTGACGCGATTTTGTACTGGTAAATATTTTTGTGAATTCCGGGATCAGCGCAGCGCCAAATGTACCGCAGCTTATAATAATTGAAAGCACAATCCATATGTTGTTCGGCAGAGAACCGATAAGAAAATATGAAACTATAAAAGTGGCAGTGATTGAAAGTATGGAAGAAATCCAAACCAAAGAAGTAAGCGGATCTTCGAAATTAATATCGTCTTTGCCGGAATAACGGTAGTAACTCACAACTTTGTTAATGAAGAAAGCTCCGATCGAAGTTAGAATCATGATAATGCGGATTGAGAAAATCCACGTCAACAATTCCGTTTGAATATTGATATCATGAACCGCAAGAACAATCAAACTGATTAGTGCAACGCCGGTAACTCCGTATGTTTCAAATCCGTCTGCAGTTGGACCGACGCTGTCGCCGGCATTATCACCGACACAATCGGCAATCACGCCCGGGTTGCGCGGATCGTCTTCTTTTATTTTGAAAACTATTTTCATTAAGTCTGCGCCGATATCAGCAATCTTTGTAAAGATTCCGCCGGCAATTCTTAAAGCGCTTGCACCCAATGATTCGCCAATTGCAAATCCGATAAAGCACGCGCCGGCAAACACTCTAGGTATAAACAAAAGAATAATCAACATCATTATAAGTTCAACACAGATCAGCATAACGCCGATGCTCATACCGGCATCCAAAGGTATGTTGGAAAGTTTTAACGGTTTTCTTTCTAACGATGCGAACGCCATTCTGCTGTTAGCCAACGTATTCATTCTGATACCGAACCATGCAACGCTGTATGAACCGGTAATACCGATTACCGTCCACATTAGAATTAAAAGGATTCCGGGAATTCCATTATCCATTAAGTATCCAAAATAAAATGCGATGCACGCTGCGATGAAAATGAAAAGTATTCCCAAAAATTTGCCCTGCTGAATCAAATATGTTTTGGCGGTTTCGAAAATTACTTGCGCTACATCCAGCATCGATTTGTGCGCTAGTAACTTTTTAACTTTACGATACTGATAGATCCCAAACAAGAGCCCGAACAAACAAACAAAAATGCCGATTATCAGAATTTGACTTTGGGATTCGTTGAGAGTTGGGATTTTAAGATTTTCTTCGCCAGCATAAGTATAAATTGGTGTTAGGATGAGAAAGACCATTGAGAAAATTCGTTTTAGCATAAGCCCTCTTATTTTTTCTTTGTCTTAAAGATAAGAGATATAAGTTTAATACAAAAAGAAAAATTCACACGGAAATATTTTTTTGAGAGGATCTGAATTTGTTTTGTCGGTGAGTTATTAGGGTTCCATTTTACATTGGAACCCTTAACTTGAAATTGGAAAGTTTTCCTTACAAAATTAGTTTTTAAAGTCCGATCACCTAATTATAATTATTTAACTTTACAAACCAATCGCTGGATTGTTCTAACATTTGATTGATCCTTTTCACCAGCTTATGCGGATCATCGAGATTTCCTTCTTGCAGCAGTGCCGATTCGTACAACTGTTCCGTTGCATCTTTGATAAATTGATTTTCCGAATCGACTTTGAATACTCGTATCAAGTTGCGTACTAATTTATGATTCGGATTCACTTCAAAAATTTTCTTCTGCTGTCCCATTTCTTTGTTCGTCATCTTAAGAATTTTATGCATCGATGCCGTAACGCCTTCTTCTTTGGAAACCAAACATGAGGCGCTGTCAACCAGTCTTGTGGATTCCAAAACATCTTGGACCGCTCAGCATTCGGTGCGCACTGCCGACTATGCAGGCAAATTGGCACAGATTCTTGGTTGGGACAAACGTCAGCAACAAGACACGGTATTGGCTGGATTCTTTCACGACCTCGGAAAAGTAGGCGTCAGCAATCTGATTTTGGATAAGCCGGGACCATTAGACACAAAAGAACTCCAGGCTATCGAGCGCCACCCCGAACTAACCTTCAACATTTTGGAGCCGATTGCCCCCTTGCGAAGTATTGCTCACGTCGCGGCATCCCATCATGAACGGCTGGATGGTAGCGGCTACTATCAGCATTCGTCCGGATCGGACATTCCCGCAGGAGGCCTTGTTGTGGCAGTAGCCGACGTCTTTGAT
>JAJYMU010000323.1 GCA_021786655.1 Bacteroidota bacterium | reverse complement strand
CTCACGAGTTGAGATTCGCTGCAAACAAAAATCTTTAACTTAATATCGAATCAGAATACGTACTTCACTTACTTGCAAAACCATTTCCAGCATTCTTGAACGAGCGGTTTTTTAGATATAGTAACACAAACCGTACATTGATTGTTCTTGCCGGCGCCATTGATGATTCTGGGTTTAATCTGATTCCCTTCGCTTGAAGTAACGATTAACTTATCGGCCTTGCCATCTTTGAGTTTCACACAATATATAGCTCCATTAGCGCTCTTAAATATTGTATGAAGTCCGCTCTTCAAACTCTTGTCGCTGGTTAATTTGTAAAAGCCGTCCATTAATTCATTACCGGCTTTGATTTCTTTTTGAGCAGTTTGAATATCTAAACCCGAAGATGGATAGGTAAAATTTGTTTTTGAATAATTGTTAAAGGAAACAAAGAAGAAAACGGAAAGCGTTAATAGAGAAATCGCCCTTTTCATAGCATTCCTCCTTTTTCAGATTTATACAATTTCCACTGGTTTTCGAAAACTATCATCTGAATTCATATAAAATGTAACTTATCTTTCTCCCAAGGTCAAGATGTTCTTTTGCGATTCTCTCCTGAAACTGCCTTTTATACTCAATCTAGAAGAGAATTTAAAAATAAAATTTTTATTATCTTAACAGTTAATTATTGGGGCTGTAGCTCAGTTGGGAGAGCGATTCGTTCGCAACGAATAGGCCGAGGGTTCGAATCCCTTCAGCTCCACAAACGATAGTGGTCGAGGGTTCTCCCAAAGGGACTCCTTTGGAGGAATCCCTTCAGCTCCACAAAGTTTTTACGATTACTGATTCTTGCGAAGCCATTCTGTCAAAGGCTTTTCTTAGAACTTCGGAAGAATTTTTCTGTTACGCTTCTTCACTCATCATGCCATACTAAATATCAACAAAATGCTTGGAGAATTGTATGGAACAATTTGACAGTCTAAATCTTGAAACGGAAGACTCGCAAAAAAGTTTTGCGCCTACCACTGCATTTCAATTAACCTTCGACAAGATGGTAAAAGATATGCGGTTTGTAGGAATATTTGTAATTATCTACGGCGTCATAACATGTCTAACTATTATAGGGGCTTTGATTGGTGTTCCACTAATTTTTGCCGGTATGAGAATGAGAGAATCCGCTGACCAATTCTCTTATTTCAGGATGACAAACAATGCCGCCGCAATGCGCTCCGGTTTCGAACTGCAGAGCCGATACTTCAACATATTCAAGATTCTAATAATTGTCGGCTTGATCTTAACTGCTCTCTACATAATATTTATAATTGTTTTCTTATCAAGTTTTCTGGGAATGTTTTTGCATTCCGGCTCGTCTTTCCCTTCATAACTTTCTGAAAGGAAATAAAAATTATAATGACAAAAAATAGAGAGCAGCTTTACAAGTGGGCGTTATGGCTCGCGTGGTTTACCGTTTTCTACAATATGGTTGAAGGAATCGTTTCCGTTTATTTCGGATTTGCCGATGAGACGCTTTCGCTGTTTGGTTTTGGTATCGATTCTTTTGTTGAAGTCATTTCCGGAATCGGTATTTGGCACATGCTGATAAGAATTAAACTTCACGGAGAGGAAAAGCGGGATCAGTTTGAAAAGACTGCACTGAAAATTACCGGCACTTCATTTTACATCTTGGTTGCCGGATTGATTGTCTCGGCTGTCTATAACACAATTACAAATCACAAACCTCAAACAGCTTTTTGGGGAATTGTTATCTCGATTATTTCCATAGCTTCAATGGGATTGCTGATTTACTATAAGAAAAAAATCGGAACAGCGCTCAACTCCGAAGCGCTTCTTGCAGATGCCAACTGCACAAAAACATGCCTCTACTTATCAATTGTACTTTTACTCGCCAGTGTCGGTTATCAAATTACCGGTTTTGGCGGAATTGATTCTTTCGGTGCGTTGTTAATTGCTTACTTTTCATTTAGGGAAGGGAAGGAATCATTCGAGAAAGCTAAGAGTGATAAATACTGCAGCTGAGAAGACGATTAATTTATTGTAGGGGTTCAACATGTTGAACCCCTGCGTAAATTTTTCAATCAAAAATTTTCTCTAACTCTTGGTACTTCGCATGAACACCGTCAACCGCTTGATCAACAGCTTTTTTATTGTTCCCGGTTTTAACAACTTGGTTCAGTTTGTCAACTACGGCAGTTAAATTGATTCTGATCTTATTAAAACTTTCTTCTTTGGATTTGAGCCGTTCCGGCAATTTCGCCTTTTCAATCGCTTCTGCCTTCACTTTTAATTTTGCAGCAGCTTCTTTCGTTTTCTCAAATTCATCTTTCGGAACATAATAATGATAAACCATATAAAGCACCTGATGAAATTCTTCGACCTCTTTGAGAACAGGGCGGATTTGTCTAACCATTGCTTCGTATTGCGAATGAAGTTTCTCGGCGGCATTCAATAACGAAACGGAATCGCTCTTTGATGCGGCAACTTTGTACATATCGACGCACACGCCAAGTTTTTTAACGCCGTCTTCCCATTTAGCTTTCTTCTCTCTCAAAATTCCGGGAAGAACGGCTTTTTCAATTTTCTTATAACCTTGCTCAACGTCTCCAACAAGAGAACTCAAGAATTTGATATCTTTCTGCTGCCACCCGGTATGCCAGATGGGATAAATTACATCGTGATATGCCGTCAACTCTTTAACATCGGAACTCACTTCGTGATTTTTGTTCTGCTGTCCCCAAACCGGTAATGCGAGAACAAATAATAACATCAACGAAAAATATTTCTTCATTTTTGATTCCTTATTTATTTATTAATTGGAAAAGCTCAATTAATAGGAAGTACAAAACTGGTTGGAAATATACTAAACCGAATTTGCCGGAACAATTTTATAGAAATAAAAAAGCCGGAGGGCAAGGGACATATCCATTCTCCGGCTGCTTATCTAAGAGGAGGTTGGTTCAATTTCGCGGCTGATAAACTATTTTGCGTATTGTGTCGAACTGCAAATAGGGATACTCTTCGCAAAGAGTTTCTATTGCATCGCTTGCGTTAATTTTTTGGGACCTAAGCGATTTGAATTTCTTTCTGATGATATAATCGCGCACCGATTTCTCATCAATTAATCCCCTGGTGGTTAGGAGATTATAGATCTCATCGCTTATTAGTTCTGCAAGTGGATTTCCGCTGAGGCTAAGACTTAAGTTTTCCATTGAAGCCCTCCAAGTTTGTTGTTAAATTTTTTTAATACGGCTTTAATGTTGCTTGCTTACTAATTCTGAGATATAATTAGCAAATTGATCTTTTTTTGTAAACCGCAC
>JAJYMU010000039.1 GCA_021786655.1 Bacteroidota bacterium | reverse complement strand
AACATAGATAACAGTCCGGATCATACGTCGGTCTCTGTTCATTGCTTGGTTCAAAAACTTCTCCTTGCCATGGGCGCTTCATCCGGTGCGGTGAAACTAAGACCCATTCGCCGGTTAAAATGTTTTTTCTTCGATGTGAATAATTATTGAGCTCGCTTGTTTTCATGATTTTATATGATCTCAGTCCCGTTGCTAATTTTTATCATGTACACTTCGCCATCTCCGCCAAATTTCGTTTTGCATTTTTTCAGAATCATGTCGGATATTTCTTCCACAGCGTCGTTATCAACCAAATTGATGGTGCAGCCGCCGAATCCGCCTCCCATCATCCGTGAGCCGTAAACTTGCGGAATTTCTTTCGTCAGTTCAACGAGATAATCAAGTTCTTCGCAGCTGACTTCATATTCTTTGCTTAATCCTAAATGAGTCTGAAACATTAACGAACCAAATGATTTTAGATCGTGATTGCTTAACGCCCTACATGCATTATGCAGTCTGTCATTTTCTTCAACAACATATTTGCAACGATTGAAAATTACCGACGTCAATTCATTCTTGAATTTTTCCAGCATCTCGATCGAGACGTCACGCAAACTGGTTACCTCTGGGAATTTCTCTTTGATTTGTTCGACGCCTTCTGTGCATTCGCTTCTTCTTTTGTTGTATTCCGACGAGGCTAATGAATGAGAAACTTTGGTATCAAAGAGAATTATCGAAACATTCTTGAAATCGAACGGGAAATATTCATAAGCTAGCGAGCGGCAATCGATGCGCAAAACATTTTCATCTTTACCAAAAATATTTATGAATTGATCCATGATGCCGCATTGCACTCCAACAAATTCATTTTCGGATTTTTGCGCGAGCTTCACCAATGAGAGTTTATCGATTCCTAAATTGAAAATGTGATTAAGCGCGAATGCCAGTCCGGCTTCTAACGCAGCCGAAGAAGACAGCCCCGCGCCAATCGGGATATCGCCGCCAAACACACAGTTGAAACCTTTTATGTTATGACCGGCACGTTTTAGTTGATCAACAACGCCGATCAAATAATTTGGCCATTGTTTCTTGCTAGGTTCATAATTCGAAATGTGGAAATCGACACTGTCATTCAGATCAAGCGCATGAAGCATACATTTTTCATCCGAGCGCGGAGTGATAGCAAAGTAAATCGCTTTGTCAATCGCAGCCGGAAGTACAAACCCCATGTTGTAATCGGTGTGTTCGCCAATTAGATTAACTCTTCCTGGCGAACGAACTAAATGAGGTTGCTCATTAAACAGCTTGGTAAATTTTGTGTAAACGTCATCAACGATTTTCATTCATTCACACATTTTGCTTCCGTGATTTCCAAAACATGAATCCGCCAAAAAAAATCATTACAAGTCCCCACCAAATATCGGGATGAGTTTCGGCTAAAACTTTTTTTACTTCCGGCGGATCTACCAACGAATAAATTCCGTACAAGAAAATAATTCCACCCATTGCCAGCAGAATCATTCCGACAAAATACCAGATCGGTTTCATTTTATATTCGGACATATTTTAATCTCCTATTTCCGTTCAGCACAAGAAGTTTACCAGAATAAAAAATTTAGAATAACAAGAACAATCAGCGAGATAACCGCAACGAACGCCGGACGTTTAATTAACGGTAAATGTGCGTCGTGTTTTTCGTCGGTTAATCCTTTAACAAGCCCGACTAATTCTTCCTTCGGTCTTCGCGTTGTAAACAAACTGATCACAATCGTAACGAGAAAACAAATCAGCCAAGCCCACCAAGCGCGCCAGAAATTTGCCGCCATATCGCTTTCCACTCTCGTCATTGTAATGATGCTCTCGCTGAACCAGTGAAATTTTACTCCCATCCACATGAAAAAAGATGAAGACATTCCGGCTACTAATCCCCAGAACGCACCGTTCGGTGTAATCCACCAAACAAACATTCCAAGCAGCATTGTTGCAAACAGAGGTGCATTCACCCAAGAAAAAATTGCTTGCATATAATCCATAATACTCGGGAAACTTTTCGCCCAGTACGCAGTGCCAAGTGAAATGACAACACCGACAATAGTTGATGCGCGTCCCATCCAAAGCAGATGTGTATCGGACGCTTTTTTGTTCAGAACTGATTTGTAAATGTCATAAGTCCATACTGTATTGAATGCGCTGATGTTGCCCGCTTGTCCCGCCATGAAGCCGGCAAGTAAAGCTGTTACGCCAAGACCAACCAAGCCCGGCGGATAATATCGCGCTATTAAAAGTGGAAGCGCCGAATCGTAATTCATCTGACCGCCATCAGACAAAAGTTTAAATCCGCTTTTAGGATCGATCGAAAGCGCGATGGCAATCAATCCGGCAAGGATAACTAAAAACGGAACTGCCATCTTGAAAAATGATGCGAGTATCGGCGTCATTCTTGCCGACCGAAGATCTTTAGCAGAAAACGCGCGCTGAACCACAAGAAAATCTGTCGTCCAATATCCGAATGACAAAACGAATCCTAATCCCAAAACAATTCCCGCCCAATGAATGAACATTCCGTTTTGCATTGGGTTAGATGAAGTTGACCAGAGAGTTGTGAACGAAACTTGTGAGCTGTACTGATTTATTCTTGCAACAATCTCTTTCATACTTCCGATTTCTAAAATGCCCATCGCCGAAACCAAAAACAATCCGAACCAAATCAAAAAGAATTGTATGATCTCTGTAAAAATTGCCGACATCAATCCACTCATCGTAACATAAACCGCAACAGTGATTGCAGACGCCCACATGCTTACGTCCCAATTCCAACCAAGAAAAGTGTGAAGAACAAGAGCCATGGCGTAAAGATTTATTCCAGAGACCAGCAGCGTCATAATCGCAAATGCGACTCCGTTCAGCACGCGGGTTTTTTCATCGAAGCGCAATTTCAAATAGCCCGGCACAGATTTAATCTTGCTGCTATAGTAAAACGGCATCATGTAAACGCCAAGAAATAACATTGCCGGTATCGCGCCGATCCAATAGAAGTGCGCGACATACATTCCATACTTGAAGGTATTGCCGGTCATCCCAAGTAATTCGAGCGCGCCGAGATTTGCCGAAAGGAATGCGAGTCCAGCAACCCAGGAAGAATTTTTTCGTCCGGCGAGAAAAAAATCTTCTTCGCTCTTTGTGAATTTGCGGAGATAAAAACCGATGCCGAGAACAAACCCGAAATAGATTAGAATTATTATCCAGTCCACCACATTCAACCCGATTGCTTGCATAGATTTTCCCTTAATAGATTGAGATTGTTGATTGCGATTTTTGCTTTGGAAATTACAAAA
>JAJYMU010000176.1 GCA_021786655.1 Bacteroidota bacterium | reverse complement strand
GTAAATCAAATCCAGAAACACTTGCCGGATCGGTTCGTATCTCATTCCAAAAGTAAAAATGTTGGTGTTAATTCTCTCGCCATCCAGAAACTCGATGTTAACGGGATCTATATTATCTCGATGAGCGATAAAAACGTCGCCGCCGGAATTGAAAATCAAATTGCCGAACGGATCATAAATATTGTCGCCGTGACGGATATGCTGAAAATCGAAATTGAGTCTGAGCGATGCGTTTGCGTTGTATGCTAATCGCAAAAATATTTCATCGGAATTCGGACCGATTTGATCGCCTAGAATTTGGCCCCATGATGTATAAGTATCTTTCTGATTGTTGTGCGAGTAAACGTAAGGGCGAATTCTTGTGTATTCAAAAATTAAGGAGAGATCACTAATGGAAAACGGCGAGTACCAGAATGCAGCCAACTTGTAGCCGGTTTTGTTTATGTAGTTGGACAAGTCCTGAAGATTCCCGAACGGATCATCATCCATATAAAACGTAGCCTGAAACTCCAAATCTTTTATGAAATGCGTTTCAAGATCGAACCAAAGCATTCCGTTATCTCTATCTTGCAACGACATTTCCTCAAATTTGTAGAATGCGAGCGGATTAAGATAAGCCAGTTCGATTCCTCGTCCTGAATAAACTATGGATTCACCTAAACCAAAATCAAACAAATTTTTGAAAGAAAGCTTAAAACGGTTAGTGGCAATATACTTTGTGTAGTTCGCGTCGCGGATCGGATCAAACTCCCCGACGGTTGACGCATGCCATGAAGTAAAGCTGAAAATTCCGTAATTAAAATCCAGCTTTATGAAATCCAGCAGCGGATGATCGCCGGATAAAACAAATTTGCTTTCGTAACCGTAACCAAATTTTATTTTTTCTCTGCCGAGTTCAATTGCAAGACTCATATCTTCTGCGGGGCGCGAAAAATAGCGAAGGTATCCTTCCGTAAAATCATAATTGCTAATGTTTTCAATATTCTCAACGTACTTAAAATTATATTTCATCCGGGGATCAACAACAGCTGCAAATCCCGCCGATCCTTTAATTCCGCCTTTGATAACACTCAAACTGTAACCAAGTTTTTCAAAGAACGTTCCTCTGAACCGGAATCCGATATCAAACAGTTCCGCATTGTTAATCTTTGGCGAAAAATTCTGACCGTGAACGTATCTGCCGAGAAGATTGAGATAGAAATTCGCATCGTTTTTCCTGAATGCGTAAATGTATTTTATTTTGTCGCCAAGAAGATCGGACGGATTGGATGAAAAACCCGTCGTGCCGCTGAACATCTGGTACGTGTTCGTGCTGTCGGCTTGATCGTCATAAAACTCGTCCTGATATTTTTTCAGCAATCCTTTTTCAGTTGAACTTAACTCGCTGGATTTTGCGTCGATTGTCTCAAGATATTTCTTCACTTCTCCGCGCGACATGCTCGGATTATCGTCATGTATGTTGTCAATAATCTTTTTGACTTTCATCTCTTTCAAGAATGTGTAAACATCGTGATCGATCGGAACGTTTTCCTGTTGGGAGAAGGAAATAGAAGTAAGGAGTAAGAAGTAAGTAGTAAGTAGAAGAAAGAGAGAAACTTTGATATTTATTTTTTTCATAATTCTATGCGTCAACATTTTTAGGTGCAAGAAATTTGTTATAAAGAATTAATCCTATAGCCGTTACAACGCCAATCAAACTGAAGACGATCCAAAGCATAGTCGGATTGTGAAGTTTATCTACAAAATGAACATACAAATTTGCGCCGAGAATTCCGCCTATGCCGCTCCCAAGCACACCGTACAAAAACGAATAACCAAGGTAGAGAGCTTTTTTATCTTCCGGCGCTATCAATCCGACATAACTTATAAATTTGGGATGAGCGGTCATTTCACCGATAGAAAAAATAATTATACCGGCGATAAACACAAACGGATGGGTTGAAATGGCAAGGATTGCAATACCAATGGTTCCAAGAATTATTCCCGTGATCATTGTTGGCAGTGCTTTCGTATTTTTTACAATTTTGGAAACTAGAAGCTGCAGTAAAATAATCGTCCCCGCGTTGATCACTGTAACGTGTTCAACATCAAATTTCCAGTTTGGATTCGCAACGAACAAACTAAGAATTGAATTAACAAAATTATTTATAGGAGTTTTGTCCACGTAATCTTTGAAGTACCAAAGAACGGAATCAAACTGCTGGAAATATAAAATCCAAAAGCCGGAATAAATTACGATCATAACAATGAATCGAAAATCTTTAAGCACCAGAGCGGCTTCAGTCAAAACTTGTCCGAGAGATTTGGAGTTCTTCGGTTTCTCAGGTTCTTTGTAAACGAAAAGATTAAGAAGAAGCAGCCAGCCGGTTCCGACAGCTGCCATAACAAAGACGTACGAATATGAAAGATTTTTCAGCAACGGAACTAATATCAGCGGAAAAAGAAAAGCGCCAAGGTTAATCGACCAATAATAAATTCCGAACGCAAATGTTGAATTTGTTTTGTCCGTTACACGCGCGATAGTTCCGGAGATGATCGGTTTGAATGTTCCGGCGCCGATTACCATAAAAATTAAACTTGCAAAGACAACTGAGTACGAGGTAACAAATCCCGTCAACAAATAACCAAGACTCATCACAATAAATGCGAAGATAAGCGTTACGCGGTAGCCGAATCTATCCGCGATCGCTCCGGCAATAATTGGAAGCAGATACAGAAGAGGTTGAAAGGTGCTGGTAATTACTCCGACGCTTTCTTTTGAAAATCCCAATCCTCCTTCGGCGACGGACAGCACCAAATACACAGACAAAATTGAACGCACACCGTAGTAAGATCCGCGCTCAAAAAATTCCATCGTTATAACGGTCCAGAAATTTTTTGAGAAAGAACGGAAAGATGATTTTTGAGTTTTAGTATTTTCCGGCATGTATTTCTCTCAATTTGTGATTTGTTAACTTTGAGCTCGCCTCGATTCGACTTTGTCTTATCGAGTCGAAGCGGGCTATTCGATTGCTGTTTGATATACTCTGAAATATCCGTTGAAGTGATGTTTGATATCGAATGCCTTGAAAGTTTTTAATTCTTTCCCGGAAAAAACTTCCTTCATTTTACTTTCAGTCAAAGTTTGATCGCTTTGATCATGTTTGGGTAGGATAAAATTCAAAGTGTTATCAAGGATGCTTGGATATTGCTGGCTGTTTAAAATATTACCTTCCGCTTTAACTTCAGTCATTATTCTAAATCTAAGTTTAACTGATGCCTTTTCAACTTCTCTTACACGACTGAAATTCTCTTGTTCGGAAAGAAAATCAAGAATTAT
>JAJYMU010000353.1 GCA_021786655.1 Bacteroidota bacterium | reverse complement strand
CGGCATTTGATTGTTACATCGCGCCATGTCAGGAGGCGTGTCCAATTCACCAGGACGTTGCGTCATACATAAAATTGGTCGGACAGAAACGATACGAGGAAGCTTATGAATTAATCGTTTCAAAAAATCCTCTGCCGCATATTACCGGCTACATTTGCGATCATCAGTGCCAGTACCATTGCACGCGTTGGGATTACGATGATCCAGTTTTGATACGCGAACTGAAAAAGGAAGCAGCACTCAACGGCTATGATTCTTATTTAGAAAAATTCAAAACTGAATTTCTTAACAATCAAAATGGAATACGCGTAGCGGTAATTGGCGCCGGACCGTCAGGTTTATCCGCTGCATACTTTCTGGCAAAGGCCGGTTTTGATGTAACTATTTTTGAAAAAGAAATGAATGCCGGCGGAATTGTTCAAAATGTTTTGCCAAGATTCCGATTGCCCAAAGAAGCAATCGAAAAGGATATTTCGTTCATCGAGAAACACGGAATCAGATTTGTGTTCGGAAGTGATCCGAGCTATTCATTTGAAAGATTGAGGAAAGAAGGATTCCAATATATCTATGTTGCAATCGGCGCCGAGCTCTCTAACAAAATGCCGTTGGAGGGAATGCAAGAGAATGTTTTGGGGGCTATAGAATTTCTAAAAGACTACCATAATGCACAGCTTACAAGCCTTGGAAAAACCGTCGCGGTAATAGGCGGTGGAAACTCTGCAATGGACAGTGCACGCGCTGCTACGAGGTACGAAGGGGTGCAAAAAGTTTATTTGATTTACCGCCGCACTAAAGAACAAATGCCTGCTGATAAAGAAGAATTTTATGCGGCGCTAAATGACAGAGTTGAGTTTAAAGAGCTGCTCTTACCGGTAAAATTTCAAGACGGAGTTTTGACTTGTCAAAAGATGGCGCTCGGTCAAATGGGAAGCGATGGACGCAAAGAAGTTGTCCCGGTGGAAAATGAATTTGTTGAGCTGCAAGTTGACTCCGTTATTGCCGCCATTGGCGAACACGTTGATAAAGAGTATCTGCACCGCAACAAAATACGCATGGCTCATAACAAAGCAGTTGTCAATGAAACAAATGAAACTGAAGTAAAAAACGTTTTCATTGGCGGAGATGCTTTGCGAGGTCCATCGACCGTTGTTGAGTCCATTGCTGACGGCAAAAAAGTTGCTGAGACAATAATCAAACGCGAGTCCCAGGATAATCAACATGAAATCGCATTAAATTATTTTGTTGACGATCCGAAATTATTCGAGGATATCAAAAGAAGGAAAGGAGAAATAGTTAATCAAAGTGCATCTGATTTTTTCCTCGAAGCGAACAGGTGTCTTGGCTGCAATTTCATTTGTAATAAATGCGTAGAGGTTTGTCCTAATCGCGCAAATGTTGCGATAGAATCTCCCGATGGAATGTTTAAGGACAAATATCAGATTTTGCATTTGGATGCTTTATGTAACGAATGCGGCAACTGCGAAACATTCTGTCCATATCAAAGTAAACCGTACAAGGAGAAGCCGACACTTTTCAGTAACGAAGAAGATTTCGGCAACAGTCGCAACAACGGATTTTTTATTTCTCAATCCAAAAATCAAACAACTGTGTTCATACGCTGGAAGTACGAACGCGGTTCGATTACATTCGATGACAATGGCGACGTAATTAAGTCTTCTTATTTTGAACAGAAAGAAATCAGCACTTTATTTCAGTGGATAAAAATAATTTGCAAGGATTATTCGTTCCTTCTTCCAAACTGACCGCGCTTTAATCGAGAGAAGTATCTTGATACTATTTGAGCAGCAACATTTTTTTGCAGCTAACAAAATTGCCCGCTCTTAGAACATAAAAATACATCCCGCTCGGCAAAGACGTTCCATGGAATGTCACTACATAATTACCTGATGGTTGTTCTTTGTTTACAAGTATTGCAACTTCTTTTCCAATAAGATCATAAACTTTTAAAACAACATATTGTTGGGAAGAGACGCGCCCTGTCTCTACCGATGGAATTGTGTATGAAATAGTTGTTGTTGGATTAAACGGATTGGGATAATTCTGACCGAGCGAAAATTCTCTTGGCAGTTCGACTTCTCGGACATCTGTCACTGTAACACTTGCTTCATTACTGTACGCTGATTCTGCAGCATCGGTGTACGCTTTGATTTTGTAAACATACGTAAACCCCTGCGTAACGTTCTTATCAACATATGACGTTTCATTACTCTGAGCTGTATCAATCACGGCATAATTGTCGTTATTCTTTTTTCTTTCAATTACAAAACCAAATTCACCGTTTGAGTTATCATTCCATTTGAGTTTTACCTCTTTGGGATTAGAAAGTTCTGCAATTAATTGATCGGCTTGTGGAATAATTGTTACGAAATTCCAAACGTCCGAAAGTTGGCTTGTTCCTGCTGAGTTCTTTGCTCTTATTCGCCAATAATACTTCTTGCCATGATTAGCCAACGTTATTTGTTTAACGGTATCCGTCAAAGCAGAATCGCTAGCCAATACTTGGTTAAATGCAGCGTCACTTGCTAATTCACAGCGATAACTATCCGTATAATTTGTTTTGTGCCACATCAAGCTTAATTGAATCGGCAAATTATTTTGACCATTAGACGGGTAAACAAGCGTTGGTTTATCAGGTTTGTTTTGCACTGCTGCAACTTCTTCAACATAGATTGGAACAGAAGAAAGCGCGATAGTTGCCTGACCATTCGTTACGGATACAGTCGCGGTATCGAAAGTTGGATTGTTGGAATTATCAACGATGACACTTCCGTCAATGTTAAGCTGAGGAATTCCCTTTGTAGTTTTCACGCTTGCAGTGGAAATACCAGACAAAGTAACATTGCCGTTTGCGTCGTCCCACAAAAGATAAATCGGTTTTCCGTTAACCGTAAATTTGAAATTGCCGGAAGTCTGATATTGACCGGACTCAGCGTATGCATTCTGTAATACTGAAGAATAAGCGTCAATTTTATCCGCCATGAGCTTGTGTGCATAGTATACCGCTTTTTTTGTTGTCTTGTCTATGTTCAAATATGCAACTGCACTTTTCCAATCCGTTTGATCTGAATAATAAAAAACCCAAAACAATTTGGAGACGCCGTTGGCAAGTGCATATGATGCCTGCTTAAACCACCATCCCGCCTGGTAAGAGGTTGATTGAAATGAATAAGGCTGATTATCATAACCAGATGGCGTTCCGGAATATGTGCCGGTTTCAGTAATCCAAATTTCTTTTCCGGATAATCCATAAGTAGATAAAAGCTGTGTCCAATAATCAATATATACGGAAACATCCTGTGTA
>JAJYMU010000075.1 GCA_021786655.1 Bacteroidota bacterium | reverse complement strand
TGACTAAGATTCGGACAATTACAAAAGAAGAGATTTATAATTTCTTGCACCGTGAAGAATTCTGTGAATGAAAATTGTTTTTCGTTCTATTGTGTAAAACAGCAGATAGTTCTCAATTATCAAATATCTATAGCCCACTAGTTTCAGATCCGAATCGCTTGGAGTTTTGCCTAACAATGGATTATTGGAAAGTGATTCTAAGTTCTTTTCGATTTTATCTGCAAGGCTCTCGGCAGCTTTCAAATTATCGGCGGCGATAAAAGAAATTATTTCGGCGATATCTTCTTCGGCAATGCTTAAGAAACGAAGGTTAAACTTACTTTTGCTCATTTATAATTGTCCGAATCTTAGTCAGTATCTGTTTAAGGCTTTTCCCTGAATCGCTGGCGGCTTTTTGTTTCTGGGCAACAGATAATTTAGAAAGCAAATCAAGTTTAAGTTGCAGCTTGGAATAGTGGTTCATCGACATTACCACTAAATCGCCCTCGCCGTTTTTCGTAATGAAGATGGGCTCATTAGAGTCGTTGGCAATTTTTGAAATTTCGCTCGATCTGTTTCTTAGGTCGGATATTGGTTTTATGATCGGCATTTGTTAATCCCTCGCTTATCCGTGTCAAAATTATATCATAATTATGATAAAAGCAAAGATGCGTCGCAGTCGATGCTTTATGAATCGCGTATTTTACGGGGTGAGAATTGTGTTAAGGGTTCGCAGAATACCGGAAGAAAAACTATTTCCGGCACTCACCACGATATCTTGCCGCTCAAAACATCTTTGAACATTACAAAGTCTCCGCTCAAACTGTACAATGGATAAGTAAAAGTAGCGGGACGATTTTTTTCAAAGAAGAAATGACCTGCCCACGCAAATCCGTAACCGAACACGGGGAGAAGAATAAGCAGAATCAGTTCAAGTGAGAAGAGTGCATAAACTGCAGTGAGAATCACCAGTGCCGTCCCGGCAAAGTGAAGCCGTCTGCAAGTTATGTTTTGGTGCTGGGAAAGGTAGAAAGGATAAAAATCTTTGAAGGATTTATACCGCTCTTCCATATTTGCCTTTCTGATTTTTTAGTTTAGTCCGCACATTCCGTTTGCGCATCCGCCGCCATATGAAGGAACGCCGCAGCTTCCATCCGAGCATGACGGACCGCTGTCAAAACTTGATGAGCTTCCGGTTGAAGCGCTGAATGACGAAAAAAGTTTCTTGCTGTTTTTAGATTGGCAGTCGGGACAAACAACTTCATCCAAATTGGCGGATGATTTGTGCAGCACGTCGAATTTTTTACCGCAGTCGTTGCATTTGTATTCAAAGATCGGCATTACATTCTCCTTGTTTTATGTGCCATTCCGCGCAAGCGAAGCGCGACACGGAATCTATTGTGGATTCTGGATCGCACTCGCTTTCGCTCGTTTGTCCAGAATGACAAACGTGACTTATTTTATTTGTGTTTTAATCGTTCCAATGTTTTCCAGCGAAGCGTCAATTTTATCGCCGGGTACCACGCGCCCAACGCCTTCGGGTGTTCCGGTGAAAATTAAATCGCCTTTTTCAAGAGTCAGTCTTGCTGAAATAAATTTCACAATCTCCGCCGGTGAAAAGAGCATATTCTTTATCGAAGAATTTTGTCTTTCCTTTCCGTTTACCGATAGAGAAATTTTTTCGTCGCCGCGCAAACGGTAATCTTTTTTCAAAACAACATCAGTTAGAACTGCGGCGGTGTCAAAACATTTCGCCAGCGTCCACGGATCACCTTTCTTGCGGTATTCGTTCTGGAGATCGCGCAATGTCATATCGAGTCCAATTGTGTAACCGTGAATAGCTTTTTCTGCCGATGCATCATCTGCGTTCTTAACATCTTCGCCAATGTAAAGAACAAGTTCAACTTCGTGCTGAAGATCGTTTGAATACGACGGATGAACAACCGAGTCGCCGGAGAAAATTACGGTTGACGCCGGTTTCAAAAAGATGATCGGGAATTCCGGCACATCATTGCCGAGTTCTTTTGCGTGCGCCGCGTAATTGCGTCCAACGCAAACCATCTTGCCGATCGGAACTTTCTCTTCGCTGTTTTTAAAATTTAAATATTTCATGTCAAGTATTAGATGATTATCAAACTGTTACGATTCAAAAATAAAAATTTTCTTTAACTATCCAGTATCTAGAATCAAGCATCCAGCAGCCAAAATCCAGCTACGTTTTCTGTTCTTTCTTCTTCGCTGCCGGAAAGAGAACATTGTTAAGTATCAGCCGGTAACCGGGCGAGTTCTTGAACAAACTTAAATCTGTCGGAGGGTCTCCGACCGCGTGTTGATAATCTTCGGGATCGTGTCCGCCGTAAAACGTCCACGTGCCGCGTCCGTAATTTCCATGAATGTATTTCACTTGATCTGTTCCGGCTCGCTCACCGAGAATTATTACGGAACTTTTGATTAATTTTTTGTGGAACATGGTCGTCTGTCCCATGAATCCGTGAATCACGTTCACATGATCTTGTGTCAGCATTGTTGGAACGGGATCGTACTTGGCGGAAAAATCGAACAGCGTGAAATAGTCGTTCTTCTGCTCGCCGATTTCCGCCGGCTGAACATCGATGTCGCTGTATTCGTAAACAAGCGGATTCATTTCCAGTTTGAAATTTGTGAACGCGAATGTTTGGGAGTAGTCCAACTTTTTTTGTGCATCCGGATCGGGAGGATCGCCGTCATACATTTTATCAACGATGTCATCGTTCTGTGCTGCGAGAGCAATGTCGAATGAATCTGTTGCAGAACACATTGCAAACAGAAATCCGCCTTGTCCAACGTAGTTTTTGATTGTTCGAACGACGGCTTTTTCCATCTCGGAAACTTTTTTGAAACCCAAACGCTTCGCTTCTTTTTCATACAGCATTTGCTGTTCAATGTACCACTGCGCGCCGCTGAATGACCCGAAGAATTTTCCGTACTGACCGGTGAAATCCTCGTGATGAAGATGAAGCCAGTCGTACTTTTCCAGATTGCCGCGCAAAATTTGTTCGACCCAAATTTTATCGTAGCTTATCTCGGCGTAATCCAGTGCGAGTGTTACCGCATCATCCCACGGCTGAAATCCAGGCGGAACGTAAACTGCAATGCGCGGAGCTTTCTCGAGACGAACAACATCCATATTCTGATCTTCACTTTGAACGAACGAATAAATTTTTGCGGCTTCCTCATTTGATAACGGCTGAAATGCAACTCCTTTAATCCGGCACTTCATTGCCAGCTGATCGGTGTAATTAAGCATAAACGATCCGCCGCGATAATTAAGAAGCCAATCTGCTGTGTTGCCTTCCTTAAGCGCATTAAACGTGATTCCATAAGCTTTTAAATGATCCGTCTGCTGAAGGTCCATGTAGATAAGAAGTTTCGTTTGCGCAAATAGGGAAGAGGCGATTAGTAAAAGGGTGATAAATGTTTTTTTCATTTTCTAGATTTTCTTGGCGGCTAAAAATATAACCGGCTCGATCCATTATCAATGATAAACGAACCGAGCCGGTAAAATTTCGCAACTAAATGTTAAGCAGTTTTTCTATCGCTCTCGATGTAAACCGGTTTCTCACCTTTCGAAACAACGTCTTTGGTGATCAAACATTTGTCAACATTTTCTTTCGTAGGAAGTTCATACATAATATCAAGTAGTATTCCTTCTACAATCGAACGCAGCGCACGCGCGCCGGTTTTTCTTTCAACCGCTTTCTTAACAATTTCTTCGAAAGCAGATTGATCGAACTGCAACTCCACGCCTTCCATGCCAAATAGTTTTTGGTACTGTTTGATGATAGCGTTCTTTGGTTCGGTGAGAATATTCTTCATCGCTTTCGCATTCAACGAATGAAGCGGTGCGATGATCGGAAGTCTTCCAACCAATTCCGGGATCAAACCGTATTTCACCAAATCTTCCGGCTGAGCTTTTTGGATGATTCCGTCTCTATCTGTTTCGGTAGGACTGGCAATGTTGGAATCGAAACCAATAATGTTTTTGTTAATGCGCGATGCAATGACGGATTCAATTCCTTCGAACGCTCCGCCGCAAATGAAGAGAATATTTTTTGTGTTAACGTTTATTAAACTTTGTTCGGGATGTTTTCTTCCGCCGCGCGGTGGTACTCCGGCAACCGTTCCTTCCAGAATTTTCAGCAGCGCTTGTTGCACGCCTTCGCCCGAAACATCACGGGTGATCGATGTACTCTCACTCTTGCGTGCGATCTTATCAATCTCATCAATGTAAACAATTCCCTTTTGCGCTTTTTCCAAATTGTAATCAGCCGCTTGCAGTAATCGTACAAGAACCGTTTCAACGTCATCGCCTACATATCCGGCTTCGGTGAGAGTGGTTGCGTCAGCAATTGCAAAAGGAACATCTAAAATTCTTGCAAGAGTTTGTGCTAATAAAGTTTTGCCGACTCCGGTTGGACCGATAAGAAGTATGTTACTCTTCTCAATTTCAACTTCATCCATTTCGAACAAAGAAGATGAAGCATTTATTCTTTTATAATGATTGTAAACCGCAACAGCTAGAATTTTTTTCGCCAGATCCTGATCAATAACAAATTCATCAAGATTTTTCTTAATCATATCTGGCGTTAAAGTTGAACTGAAAGTTTCTTTTTTGGGGTAAGTCGAAATATTGTTCTTTAGAATATCTACACTGGTCTTAATACAAATATCACAGATGTAAACGTCTGGACCGGCAACCATAGATGTAACTTCACTTCCATCCCTGCCGCAGAAAGAACATTTAACCGTTCTTGGTTCTCGAAGATCGCTCATTTTTAACCGTTTTTTGTTTGTAGCTTATTAAGTTCAGTACGCGCACGGTCAAAATAGAGGGAGTTGGGGAATTTTTCAAGTAATTTCTCGTAGATTTCTGCAGCTTTTTGAAGATTTTTTACTCCATATTGATAGCACCTTGCGAGCAAGAAATTAGCTTTTTCGCTGAAAATGCCACTTTTTTCGTTTCCGGTGAGTTCTTCCAAGATTTTGATTGCGGTTGGCAGATCATCTTTTGCGATTAGAATCTCCGCCAATTTTATTTTTGCGAAGTCGTTTAGAATAAAGACGTTTGGGTTATCAGCTAAAGTTTTGAATTCAGTCGCAGCTTGTTCCATCTTATTTTGTAATGCCAGCATGTCGGCATGCGAGTATCTCACAAGGTTGATCGAATCCTTTTTTGTTGCGCCGATCAGAGCCGAAAGTTCGAGAGCATCATTTGAAAAATCGGTGGAAAGATTTTTTGTTGCTTCGTTAAACAGTTTGAGCGCATCGGTAAAATTGCCTTTCCAAAAATTTATACGCCCAAGATAAAACTTGGTTTCGGAAAGATCGTTCGGTTGAATGCGACCATTTGCAGCGGCTTGAGCGAAATATTTTTCTGCATCGTTTAGATTATCATTTTCAATTGCCATCTTGCCGCGGAAAATATTCGATTGAATCGCATAATTCGTGGTTGGAGATATTTCCGATATTTTTTTGTAGAGACTATCGGCTTTTGAATAATCAAAGAGCCGGGTTCTATAAATTTCTGCAATTCTAAAAAGCGCTTCAATGTTAATTGCGTTGTCGGGATAACCTTTCACAAATTCATTGTACGCTTCAATAATTTTCTTGTATTCGTCGCTGAAAAGCGGAACCGGTTTGTACAACGGTTTCCACGAAAAGTTTGCCGAAAGAAATTTCTGATCAAGCGATGATTCAAGCGTTCGCGCATATCCGATCTTTGAAGGTTGTGTGTATGGAGAATTCGAATAATTTTTTAAAATGAAATTGTAAGCTTCAGCCGCCCAATCATACTGACGGGTTCTGAAGGCGTCTTGAGCAAGGATAAACATATTTGTGCCGTTGCCATGAAAAATGTTTTCCGACGTGACAACATTTTCAAAAGCATCCTTAAAATTTTCGCTTGAGACAAAAACAAATGTTAGAAGATCGTACAGTTCCGGCATCGCTTTCGATTTGGCAATAGATTTAACCGCATCAATGGTTTGTTGAGTTGCATCAGGACGATTTATGTAACTCATGATTCGTGACTTTACAACGGCTAATTGTTCGGGATGTTTTTCAATCAAGAAACAAAATTCTTCAGCAGCATCTTTGAATTTCATGTTTGCAGCGTAAATATTTCCGAGATCAAACGAAAAAACCGTTGGGTCGGCAGAATGTTCCTTACCCTTTTTCAGAATGTCGATTGCTTTATCAAAAGCCCGGTTCTCGATAGCATAGTTTGCTATCACTCTGTATCCGACGGTCGATTCAGGACTGATCTTGGTCCCTTTATCCCAAGTCTCGTACGCTTTTTGCGATTGATCCATTATATAGTAAGTACTTCCAAGCAATCCGTAGAGATTGTAGTCGTTGGGAGTTTGAAGAATTTTTTGGTTAAGAAGTTCGACCGACTTATCATACTTCTTTTGCGCAACTAAAACTTTGTTGAGCGATTCGAAAAATGTATAATTCCATGGCTGTGTGTCGTAGAGTTCTTTGTAGAGTGATTCGGCTTTTTCCAGCCTTCCGGCAACTTCATAGCTTTGAGCAAGACGGAATTTATTATCCAGGTTGGGCTCAATCTGAGCATATAAGCCGATTGCAGATAAGAAAAGCAGAGAGAAAAACAGCGTGGCTTTAAGTTTATTCATTCGCCAGGTATTTCTCATCAAAGATATTTCCAATGTTTAGAATTTTATTAGGATCGAAGACGAGCTTTAACCTCGCCATTTCTTTAATTGTTTCTTCTCCATACATAAGCAGCAAATATTCGCGTTTAAGTTTTCCGATTCCGTGTTCGGCGGAAACAGTTCCGTCCAGTCGAACCGCTTCCTCGCAGATTTTAGAATAAATTTCCTTTGCTTTTTTGTACTCCGATTCATCTCTCGGCAGCATGTTTAGATGCGGATGGCAATCTCCGAAGTGACCATAGACAATGTATTCCAGCTTAGCGTTCTCAACTGTTTTCTTCATCCACTGTAGAAACGGTCTGAAGTTGGAAACAGGAACCGCAACATCGGTACCAACTTTTTTGAGTCCCTTGCTTGCTATGTATTCATTTACCTTCCAAGACGCGGCATGTCGGAAGTCTTTAAACTTTTCCTGTTCTTTTTTGTCGATGGCGATCCATGCAATGTTTTCGTCTGCGTGATGTTTGTTGATGAGCTCTGTCCATCTGACAATCACGTCCTCATCGTTATCCATTATTTCTTGTTCAAACCAAACTGCGCCGGAAATATCCGGTGGAATACTCGGATAGTCTTTGCGCAGGAAGTTTAAAGCGTTGTTATCAAAATATTCCAAACTGCGCGCCGAGATTATATCTTCCAACTTTTGTTTCGAAAAGTTTCGAGCTTCGTCGATAAAATTTAGTGCATCATTCTCGGTATTAAAGAACACGACGCACGACAAAACATCTTTTGGCAGATCGAGCAGACGAAATCTAATTTCGGTTATGATGCCGATGGTCCCTTCGGCGCCGATAAACAAATCGATTAAATCCATTCCGCCCGAACAAAAATATCCAGCCGCATTTTTTGTGTCTGGCATTTTGTAATCCGGGAGAGTGAATGAAATCTTGTTACCGGATTCCGTTAGAACTTCTGCATTAAAGTTATCCGCAAAACATTTTCCTCTTTCTATATCAACTACATCTCCGGTCGGTAAAACAACCCGCAAGCCGAAAACATAATTACGGGTTGAACCATACTTAAATGTTCTAGAACCCGACGCATTTGTTGCGACAGTTCCTCCGACAAAACAGTTTCTTTCGGTCGGATCGACCGGATAAAATAGATTTTCAGATTCAACCAGGTCCTGCATGTCTTTCAGAATTACTCCGGGTTCAACCCGAATAAACATTTTTTCTTTGTTCAATTCTAAAATCTTGTTCATCTTTTCTAACGAAATAACCGCACCTCCTTCGGGTACGCGAGAACCTGTTATGCCAGTTCCGTTACCGGAAACAGTTACCTTTCTTTTGTCTTGGTTCAATTGCTTGATTAGTTGAACAAGCTCTTCCTCGTTCTGCGGGAAGAACACTTCATCGCAAGAACCTTTATAGTTGGAAGCGTCCGACAAAAAATTTTGTATTTCATCAAGATTTTTTTTGATAATCATTTTGGGCGGTTAATTGTGGGAAATAATTTGTTACTTGTTAATCGGGCATCAATCGAAAGATTTGCCGTGCTTTTTCATAATCTCTTTCCATGTCTCCAAATCAAGCTGTTCGGATTCTTCAATCAGCATTATCGGGATGTCATCTTCAATTCTATATCGTCTGCGCGTGTTTTTATCAACGGAGACAAGAAAATTTCCATCGAGAACCAAATCTGCTTTTGTCTCGGGGCAGCAGAGAATATCCAACAGTTCTTTTGAAATCATTTTGTACCTCTCACAACTTTGAACGCTAATTGGTAAATTGTAACCGAAATATTGACAAATAAATGTAACTATTTTCGACGCAATTTTTCGAGTGATTTTATGAGTAACACCGTTAACCTTTCGGAAATTCCAATTCTTAGTACCAAGCGATTAATTTTACGAAAATTGTCCCATGAAGATCAAAACGACATTTTTGAATATGCATCAATACCGGAAGTGTCAAATTATCTGCCGTGGGAACCGCACAAATCAATCGCGGATACTCTGGAATTTCTGAAGTTGGCGGAACAGGCAGAACGCATGATTGGCAGATCAGCAGAAAGATAAGAGAATCGATTCAAGTACCAATGTTTCTTGCCGGCGGATTAAATTTGAACAACGTCGCCGATGCGATTGCACAAGTAAACCCGTTTGGCGTTGACGTCTGTTCCGGTGTTCGAACCAACGGCAAACTTGACGAGCAAAAGCTGAAATCATTCTTTGAGCAAATTAGAATAGCAGATAGAATTAATTGACAACGGATTCTCAACTTACCTATAAGAAAATTTTCCGGTTTTGGTTCCCGCTTTCTGCAACTTGGCTGATGATGTCGGCAGAGATGCCGTTTCTTACGGCTATCATAGCACGAATTTCAAATCCTGAATTCAACTTAGCAGCGTTCGGCGTAGCGTATTCGGTAGCACTCATTGTTGAATCGCCGGTAATGATGATGTTGAGCACATCTACCGCGCTGGTTGAAAACAAAAACACTTTCTTGAAACTCAGAAATTTCGTTTACCTTGTGAACGCTCTTATCACAATTTTGATAATCATATTTCTATTGCCACCGGTATTTAATTTCTTTGCGCTCGATTTACTTAATCTTCCGCTCAGAGTTTCGCATTTGACTCACATGGCAGTCGCCTTATTAATACCGTGGGCGCCCTCGATAGGATACAGAAGATTTTATCAGGGAATACTGATCAGACAGAACCTTACACGTTTTGTCGCCTACGGAACGGTTATTCGTCTTTCATCGATGGGAATAACCACGTTCATGTTGTTTTTGTTTTCTCACGCTCACGGTGTAGTTGTTGGCGCCGCATCTCTCTCGGCAGGTGTTATGATGGAAGCCATTGCCGCTAGAATCATGTCCTATAAATCAGTTAAGAAATATTTGAATGGTATTGTGACTTCGGATAAAGAAATAACCTACAAAGAAATTTTTCATTTTTATTTGCCGCTCGCACTAACTTCATTCATCTCATTAGGATTTCAGCCGGTGGTTACATTTTTCATTAGTCACGGCAGATATGCGCTCGAATCGCTTGCAGTTTTCCCGGTAATAAATTCAGTGGTATTTATTTTCAGAGGATTCGGTTTATCAATTCCAGAAGCAGTTATAGCTTTGCTAAAAACAGAAAACGAATACAAAAAGCTAAAACGATTTTCGCAAGTATTGGGAATCACATTGGTAATTGGTTTGAGTTTAGTAACTTTTACACCTCTGGCAGATTTATGGCTGTTGAAAGTATCGGGTCTTTCAATTCAGCTTGTTCAATTCTCGCTGCTGCCGTTAATGCTCTATTCGTTGTTTCCATTATTGACTGTGTGGATTAATTTCGAACGAGCTATTTTAATTTACAGCCGTGAGACAAAACCGCTTACTAATGCAATTATTACCGAAGTCCTTGGAATGTTTATTATTCTTTTTGTAACGGTAACTTTTTTTGATTTCATTGGTGTTGTAGCTGCGGTTATTGCGCTGACATTAGGAAGACTTGCCGCAAATTTCTATCTGATGCGCCCGTTTAATAAGTGCGTTAGAAAAATAAAACTTCAGGCAAGCTGAATTTATTTTTAAAAAGAATCATTTGGCTTCAGAAGATTAGCGCTTCGAAGGTAAATCGGAGTGAGACCTTTACTTTTTTCACATCAACAAATAAGCCGTTCAATCCTATTATCACCCTAAAAAGTTAAATTTTTTGTTGCGTCAAAACGGATATAAAATTATTTTCAAATCGGAATCCATAGGCGCATATCTTATTTAAAAGCCTTTTTTTGACACTGTGGCGACAATTTATCGAAAGGATTTACCCTAATAATCGGAATCTATAATCGGGAAACCTGATCATACAAAATTAGCACGAGGAGAAACATAATGGACTCTTCCTCTGACAAAGTAAATCAAGATCAGTTAGTTTCATACTTACAAAATTTAGAATCGAGAATCTCGCGAATTGAATCTCATCTCCAACTCGATGAATGTTCATCGGAGAATGAATTCAAGTTGCCGCCGATATTCCCGCATAAGATTTCCAATCAAGCAGATAGCCTTGAAGAAACAATCGGGCAATTCTGGTTTGCAAAAGTCGGGATCGTCATTCTTGCCATCGGTATTGTTTTCCTCTTAACATTTCCTTACAAAAATTTGCCTTCGGCAGTGCCTAGTCTTTTCGGTTATGCGCTAGTTGGGGCACTGATGTTTTTGTCCAGATACTCTAGCAAGTCGCTGCCGTTTCTTTCTCATTATATTTTTGGAGGAGGATTGCTGCTTTTGTATTTCACAACACTCCGACTTCACTACTTTGGAATTGAACGCGCTATCGAAAGCGAAATCGTTGAAACAATTCTGCTGACTATTTCATCTGTCCTTTACCTGGTGATTGCTTATAGAAGAAAATCAATTTATCTGAGCTCCATCGGAATTACGCTGGCGGCAATTACTATTCTCATAAGCAACAACAGCTATTCCGTTTTTCTTTCTTTAATGGTTCTTTCCTTTTTCATCGTTCACCTGAAAATAAAATTTGACTGGAACCCGCTTTACAATTTTGGAATTGCGTTAGTGTATCTGACAAACTTCATCTGGTTCATCAACGACCCCGTAGTTGGAAATCAAGTTGGTCTTCGAACGCTTCCAGAGATCAATCTTTTTGCTTATCTAGTTTACGCAGCAATCTTTGCTTCGGCAAGTTTGTATCATCAAAATAAGGAAGCTGAAAAGTACACTATAATATTAAATTCGCTTTTCAATTGTTTTTGGTCGTACGGATTCTTCTTATTAATCACGCTTCTTAAGTACAAAGAGATTTTGCCACTATCGCATTTTGTTGCTTCCATAATATTCCTAACGATTTCCGTTTTGTTCTGGGTTAAAGAAGAAAGCAAATACGCCGCCTTCTTTTACTCGATTCTGGGCTACACTGCATTAAGCATAGCGATCGTAGCGCAATTCAAAGAACCGGATTACTTTGTTTGGCTCAGCTGGCAAAGCATAATTGTTGTCTCCACGGCAATCTGGTTCCGGTCTAAGTTTATCATCGTTGCAAATTTTGTAATGTATATAATAATATTCTTTTCTTACCTGGCGTTATCGGGAAGTTTTGGAGTGGTCAGTTTAAGCTTTGGAATTGTCGCCCTAACCAACGCAAGAATTTTGAATTGGAAAAAAGATCGGTTGGATTTGAAAACAGAAGTAATGAGAAACTCTTACCTGGCGGCGGCGTTTTTCATTTTTCCGTATGCATTATATCATATCATGCCGCAAAATTATGTAAGTCTCTCGTGGACATTTGTGGCGCTGTCGTACTACGTGATGAGTGTAATTCTGAAGAATAAAAAATACCGCTGGATGGCGCTGCTCACATTTTTGTTAACGGTATTGCATGTGCTTTTTGTCGGCACAACAGATTTGGATCCGAGTTATAGAATTGTCTCGTTCATTTTTCTCGGAATTGTACTTGTATTGATTTCGGCTTTATACGCAAGAAAAAAATCAAAGTCGGTATTACCTGCCGATGCTGGAGTTGAATCATCTGATAAATCATAAATGATTAATTCACAAAATGCGGAGAAAATATTTTCATGAAGAATTTTCTTGCAAAGATTCCGGAACAGGTAAAACGATTATCGGTATTGCTTGTAATACTTGTGATTGTTTTTATTGTTGTCCGCTCGACTTTAATTCCAAATGATTTCGGAAAGATTGGTCATTACCGGGCATCGGCAGTACAGAATATTGCTAACAACGAGTTACATTACGCGGGGCAGGAAGTCTGCGTAGATTGCCATGACGATATTGTTGCAATCAAAACAAAAGGTTATCACAAAAACCTTTCATGTGAAGTTTGTCACGGACCTTCTATAAAGCACACGGAATCGCCGGACGAATTCAAACCTCAGATTCAGCGCAACAGAAGTTTTTGTCCAACTTGTCACGAATATTTGCCTTCGAGACCGACTGGATTTCCGCAGATTGTTTCCGCGTCGCACAATCCCAGAAAAATTTGCGTGTCGTGTCATAATCCTCATAATCCGGTTCCGCCAGTAACGCCCAAAGGATGCGAAGCATGTCATGCTGAAATTGCTGCAACCAAATCGTTGTCGTTCCATTCGGAAATACCGTGCACAAAATGTCATGTGGCGAATGAAAAGCACAAACTAAGTCCGCGTGATAATCTGCCGACAAAACCGACTACACGTGAATTCTGCGGCCAATGTCACGCTGAGGACGCGAATAGTCCAAAAGATATTCCAAGAATTAACATGGCTACGCATGAGCCGAGATACGTTTGCTGGCAATGTCATTATCCACATTTACCGGAGGCTCAATAATGGAAAAGAAAACTAATGAAGCCGAGAAAAAATTAGAAAGAAGAAATTTCCTTAAGAAACTGGCTGTTGTTTCGATGGCTCCAATTGCATTCGGATTTTTGGGTTCAGGCGAGAAGCTGATGGGCTTAAAAAAATGGGTGCTGGATAACGGCTATGTTCCTAAAGATCATAAATGGGGAATGGGAATTGACATTAATAAATGTATCGGGTGCGGAAGATGTGCCGATGCGTGTAAGAACGAAAACAATGTTCCGCGCGAACCGTTTTTCTTTAGAACATGGGTAGAACGATACAGAATTTATGATGACGGGGAAGTTTTGGTCGATAGCCCCGACGGTTCGATCGATGGTTTCGAAGTATTATCGACGAAGAAAAAAATGGAACGAAGTTTCTTTGTTCCAAAAATTTGCAATCATTGCGATAACCCGCCGTGCGTTCAAGTTTGTCCTGTCGGTGCAACTTTCAAATCCGAAGACGGTGTTGTGCTGGTTGATTCAGATTACTGCATCGGCTGCAGATACTGTATTCAAGCATGCCCGTATGGTGCCCGCTTTTTGCATCCGGTTACACGCACAGCAGAAAAATGTACTTTCTGTTATCAACGTATAACGAAAGACAAATTGCCTGTATGCGTGGAAGTCTGCCCGACACAAGCAAGAGTTTTCGGGGAACTGAATAAGAAAGCAAGCCCGCTGGTTAGATTTTTGCGAATGAATAAAATCGGAATCCTGAAACCATCGCTGAACACCGAACCAAAAGTTTTTTATGCAAATCTTGATATGGAGGTGAAATAACGTGGAAGAATTAGTTCAACACCTGACCCCGATATTAAAAGAAATCACCGGATACATTTTCCCAAACGAAGTTGAGCTGCATTGGGGAATCTTAATTGTATTGTATCCTTATCTAACCGGATTAGTTGCCGGCGCGTTTATTTTAGCTTCACTTGTAAAAGTTTTCAACGTAAAAGAATTACAGCCCACATACAGAATTGCCATGCTCACCGCTTTGGCTTTCTTAATTGTTGCGCCGCTGCCGCTGTTAGGGCACCTTGGTCATCCGGAAAAATCTTACGAAATATTTTTAACGCCCAATACAACTTCTGCCATGGCAATGTTCGGATTTGTTTACGCATGGTATCTGATGGCGGTGCTGCTTTTAGAAATCTGGTTCGATTACAGGCGAGACATAATTTTATGGGCATCGAAGGAGAAGGGAATTAAAAAGTGGATTCACAAAATTGTTTCGCTCTTTTCAAAAGACATTTCCGAGAAAGCAATTCACTTCGATAAAAAATCCGTGAAGATTGTAACCATCATCGGCATTCCTTCCGCGTTCCTTCTTCACGGTTACGTTGGATTTATATTCGGATCCATAAAAGCAAATCCGTGGTGGTCCAGCGTTTTGATGCCGATAGTGTTTTTATTCTCCGCGATTGTTTCCGGCATTGCGTTGGTGCTCATAATTTATATGGTAGTAACGCCGTTGAGATCAAAACCAATTCAAATGGATTGCTTGGATAAACTTGCGAGCTATCTTTTCTACGTGATGATAATAGATTTTTCACTCGAAGCTTTGGATTTTATTCACCGCATTTATGAATCCGAAGAGTCGATTAAAATTTTATCGGAGCTTGTCTCCGGAAAATTATTTGTTAGCCTTGTTGTAATCCAGCTTTTGATGGGAATGTTAATTCCTCTTGCATCGATAGCCGCAACAAAAATATTCAAAGCGCCGAGTGAACTGAAAAAGATGGTTTACTTCATCGCCGCAATTTTGGTTGAGATCGGAATTTTCACAACGAGATGGAACATTGTAATTGGCGGACAATTGTTTTCAAAAAGTCTGCGAGGACTCACAGTTTATAAAATGACTTTTTTTGGTTTGGAAGGATTTCTAGCCGCAATTGGAATTTTGATACTTCCGTTTATAATACTTTTTATATTGATGAAACTGCTTCCGCCGTGGGAGGAAGCGCGGAATCCTTAATAAATCATTATATTATTTCTAATTAATTAATCACAAATAAAAAACGCGTTAGGTTATGAAGATTAATAGAAGAAAATTCTTGAATTCGATTTTGGGAATAGGAGGAATAGGAGGAATACTTTCCATCTTTTATCCCATAGTTTCTTATTTAATTCCTCCAAAGATGGCGGAACCAAAAGTAAACTCCGTTAAAGCCGGATCGACTTCCGACTTTGCGGCAAACAGCTACAAAATAGTTAAGTTCGGCAGAAAACCGGTTATCCTTATCAAAACGGTGGACAATCAATACAAGGCATTATCGGCAAGCTGCACTCACCTGGATTGTATTGTTCAATATAAATCCGATACAAAACAAATCTGGTGCGCGTGTCACAACGGCATTTATGATTTGAACGGAAGAAATATTTCCGGTCCGCCGCCAAGACCTTTAGAGCAGTACGATGTAAAAATTGTAAAGGACGAAATTGTAATTACTAAAATGGGTTAATCAATGTTAAAGAATATTGGTTCTAAAATCGTTTCTTCGATCGATGAACGGTACGACCTGACACCGGTTCGTAATCTGCTTCAACATAAAAAAGTTCCTGAACACCGCCACTCGGTTTGGTATTACATGGGCGGAGTAACTTTGTTTTTATTTATCGTTCAACTGTTGACCGGCATCCTTCTTCTTTTGTATTACCGTCCCGGTGAAGACAGCGCATACGAAAGCGTCCGTTTCATTGTTACCGAAGTAAAATTTGGCTGGCTGATAAGAAATGTTCACAGTTGGTCTGCAAACTTGCTTGTTCTGTTTGCGTTCGTTCACATGTTTAGTGTTTTCTTTTCCAAAGCGTATCAAAAACCGAGAGAGTTAACATGGATCACCGGATTTATAATTTTGGTTTTTTCGCTGGCATTCGGTTTCAGCGGTTATCTACTGCCTTGGAATGAATTGGCTTTCTTCGCAACAAAAGTCGGAACCGACATTGTCGGAGTTGTACCGGTAATCGGTCAACCGTTAAAAGTTCTTTTGCGTGGTGGAGAAGATGTAACCGGCGCAACGCTTTCAAGATTTTTTGGAATCCACGTTGCAATACTGCCGGCAATCTTCACATTCTTTTTGGCGCTCCATCTGTTGTTTATTCAACGTCAAGGGATGCACGAGCCGGAAGAATTTAAAAACTTGCCCGAAGAAAAGAAAAAATATATTCCGTTCTTTCCGGATTTTGCTCTGAAAGATTTTTTGTTGTGGGTGGTTGTATTCAACGTTCTGATATTCCTAGCGCTTTATTTTCCTTGGGAATTGGGAAACAAAGCCGATGCGTTCGCTTCGGCACCCAAAGGAATTAGACCGGAATGGTATTTCATGTTCATGTTTCAATCGTTAAAATTTCTTCCGGCCCATATCCTCTTTATAGAAGGAGAATTACTCGGCGTTTTATTTTTTGGAGTTGCCGGCTTGGTGTGGATGATGGTTCCGTATATCAAAATTAAACACAGAAGCGGATGGAAATTTCAACCGCTAACTTTAATTGGAATTTTCGTTGTCATTTTCATTGTAATCATGACAGTCTTAGGTTACTTATTATAGGAAACAACAAAATGAGAACAAGAGTTTTTTATTTATCGACAACAGTATTGCTGACTATTTTTCTTTTCGGATTTGCGTTTCAGAAAACGGATAATAAAACGAAGCAGACGCCGAAAGTTGATAACTGTCTTTCGTGCCATAAAGATATTGACGATATGCCGCAAGGTTATTCCGATTACGATGTTCATAGACAAGCGGGACTTACGTGCGCATCATGTCACGGCGGAGATCCTTCGAGTACCGATCAAGAAGCTGCGATGAGCCCTGCAAAGGGTTATGCCGGCGTTCCGAAAAGAAAAGACATTCCCAAATTTTGCGGTAAGTGTCATTCCAATATTGATTATATGAGAATCTATCAGCCGAGAATCGCAACCGATCAGGTAACACAATATTACACCAGCATGCACGGTAAAAAACTTATGGCTGGCGATGAAAACGTTGCCGAGTGCGCAAGCTGTCATACTGCGCATAGTATTTTTCCGGTAAAAGATCCTCGAGCAACAGTTTATAAACTCAACATTCCAAGTACGTGCAATAAATGTCACGGTAATTCCGAGTTGATGAAAAAATATAACCTTCCGAGTAATCAGCTTGAAGAATATTCCAAGAGTGTTCATGGAATAGCTTTACTGAAGCAAAACGATCTCGGCGCTCCGGCATGCAATGATTGTCACGGTAATCACGGCGCAATGCCTCCTGGTATAACTTCGATTTCTCACGTTTGCGGAATGTGTCATTCGAGCAACATGGAATATTTCAACGCAACAAAAATGGCAAAGGCATTTGCCGAGCAGGATTTTCACGGATGCGAACAATGCCACGGTAATCACGGCGTGCAGAAACCAACCGATGACATGGTCGGCGTAGGTAAAAATTCAAAATGTGTTGATTGCCACGACAAAGGCGATGTAGGTTACGTTGCAGCAGAAAAAATTGAAGCAGAGATAGTTCAGTTAAAAAACAATTATGATGCGGCGACAAACAAATTTCTAGAAGTCCGCGAGAAGGGAATGAACGACGTTGACATTGGTTTTTTACTGCAAGATGCAAAACAGAATTTGATTCAGTCTCGAACTTTGGTGCACACTTTTGATCCGGCAAAAGTCGTCGTCAAGACTAAAGACGGTATGAATATTACGAACAAAGCAATAATGCTTTCGGACAAAGAAATTAGCGAATACTATACTCGCCGAAACGGTTTTGCTGCTGCGACACTTGCGTTTTTGGTAATTGTGATTGCGTTGTATTTAAAAATCAAGGACAAAGAGAAAAGAAAGCAAGCTTGAGTGACTAATAAATAATTTGGTCAGAGTAATTTGGAGAAATCTTCCGGATCAATCTTTGCCTGTTTAAGAATTCCAAGAAGAGTTCCAATTTTTAGTTCCTTGTGTAAAGGAACGACACAACCGATATATTCCACATTGGTTTGTTTTTTTAATATAACATGACTCCCGCGTTGACGGATGCGGATAAAACCGAGTCGTACTAAAGCGCGAATAGCTTCTTCGCCGGAGATTTTTTTTAGCTTAGGCATTTACCGCCACTTCAAACGTTGTTAGCATTGGTCGTTCAATATCTTTAATAGGAAATTCTTCAAGATACAATTCTGTTGCTTCTTTAAGGTTAGCTAACGCATCTTCAATTGTTACTCCTTGACTAACGGTGCCGATTTCCGGGCACTGGGCAATATACATATCTTCTTCACGGTGGAATATAGCGGTGAGCGTTTTGACAGTCATCTCTCTTCTCCATTCTTTTTTAGAAATATAATAAAAATTTTAATTACGTGATTACTAAACACGCAGAAACTGCTTTGCCGCGTCAACGCTTGCGTTTTTGGTAATCGTAGGCGCATTATATTTCAAAATTAAAGACAGAGAAAAAAAGTAAATAAATAATCTAACAGAATAAGTATTATCCGGAATAAATTTCCGTAATGAATCATTTCTACGGGGCGGGTTTTGGATTTTAAACTCGCTCTCAGTAACTTTGCCACGTTAAAAAAGACTATTATAACTGGTTCAAATTCAAATAATCATTAAGTTCTATTAATAGGTTACAAATGAAACTAAAACTACCACATTCAACACAAAACTGGACTTCGCTTGTCGGCGCAACGCTCTCATTAATAAGTCTTTTCATGATAATCTTCCTCTTTGTGATCACACTTTTTCAACCCGATAAAGGTTCTTACTTAGGATTAATTGTTTTCATAATTCTTCCGGCATTTTTAGTTCTTGGATTAGTTTTAATCCCGGTTGGAATGTTTTTGAAAGTCAGAAGAGATAAAAGACAACATGTACTTCCGCCAACCGAATGGCCGCAAATAAATTTAAATGACATCCGTCATA
>JAJYMU010000309.1 GCA_021786655.1 Bacteroidota bacterium | reverse complement strand
TTTTCTTAATGAACTCGGCGGCTTCTTCTTCTGCGCTTCCTCCGATCTCGCCGATCATTACAATTCCTTCCGTACCGGGATCATCGTTGAAAAGTTTTATGATGTCGATGAAACGTGAGCCGATAATCGGATCGCCGCCGATGCCGACGCAAGTTGATTGACCGATTTTGAGATCGCTAAGCTGCTTAACCGCTTCGTAAGTTAATGTACCGCTGCGAGAAACAACTCCAACTTTTCCTTGTTTGTGAATAAATCCGGGCATAATTCCGATCTTTGCTTTGCCTGGTGAAATTACTCCAGGACAGTTGGGACCGACCAACGTAACGTTTTTCGCTTTGATTGAATTATAAACTGCAATCATATCTTTTGCGGGAATACCTTCGGTGATGCACACAATAAATTTAATTCCGGCGTTTGCAGATTCAAGAATCGCATCAGCAGCAAATGCGGGAGGAACAAATATTGCCGATGCATCTGCCTTAACTGTTTTTACTGCTTCTTCAACCGTGTTAAAGATTGGAACATTTGTGTCTTCAAACTTTTGTCCGCCTTTTCCCGGTGTTACGCCGGCAACGACATTTGTACCGTACTCAATCATTTGTCTCGTGTGAAACGATCCTTCGCCGCCAGTAATTCCTTGAATAACTACTCGTGTTTTTTTGTCAAGAAGAATGCTCATAATTTTTCCTTGATAATTGATTTCAAAATTTGACTGGACAAAATTAAGAAAGGTGAGGGAAATTTACTTGAGAAAAATACAAACCAGTTGTAAAACATTTTGTTTGAAGAATTCAAAAATCCAATCGATCATTATAAATAGACTACGTCTTCGTTCTTAGTGATTAACGACAAGAAGAGAAGAAGATAATCTCTCAAGTGTCGGGTTATGAGAAAATTTCTCCTGATATTTTCGCGTCCGTTTTCTCCAAGCCTTTTTGCATAATCCGGATTTTGAAGTAACTGTTTTAGTGCGAACGCTGTGCCTTCGATAGAATGTGTCAACAATCCGGAATACTTATTCGTGATCTGAAGAGGAATGCCGCCGACAGCACCCGCTATTACCGGTTTTGATTTCCAGAGAGCTTCTGCTACGGTAAGACCGAATCCTTCTTTTAAGGATTTTTGAAGCACAACTGAGGATGCCCTTTGAAGCGCATTGATTTCTATGTCGCTCGCAGGTGGAAGAAGCAAAAGAAAAATGTCGGGATCGTTTTCAACAATTTCTCGTACATCGTTTAAAACTTTTGCGCCTTCGGGGTCGTCGGTAGCGCCACCGCCTGCAAGAACGAGCTGACAATCCACATGTTTTTTTACCAATTTAAAAACTTTAACAACGCCGACCGGATCTTTAAGATAATCGAATCGGGAAATTTGTGTAACAATCGGCCGTTTCCTATCGATGCCGAATCTTTCCAAAACAGAAGTAATTATTTCATCAGGCAGCTCTTTGTTCTTGTCGCTTGTCGGATCGATTGACGGAGAGATCAACACTTGAGGTATTTTCAGTTTTCTTTCGAACGATGGTGCCGAGAAAACGCTTGCATCATACTTATTGATATATTCTTTTAGGAACTGCCATGTGAATAAGTCCGGATTCGAAAAATCAATGTGACATCTCCATATCCAACGGTTGCCGTTGGATTTTTTTGCCAGCACAAGTGCGCACGGCTGAGGATCATGAATGAAAATTATATCTTTTTTTAATTCCATTTCGTTTCGGTTCTGCTCGTTTGTATAAAGATAAAGATCAATCTCATCACGAGTGAATGTTACTTGCTGACCATGAAGTGCATTGTGCATCTTCTTAGTTACTTCAAAAAATTTTTCTCCACCTTTAATAACATCCCAGCATGCATTAACTCCAAGCTCTTTAAGAAGCGGAATCATCCGGGTTAGAATCTCAGCGACTCCTCCTCCAACTGCCGTCGAATTTATATTTTGAACCGAAACGTTCTGGAGTTTACCGGCGTAGATTTCAAGTTCATCAATAACATCGGACCCGACATATTGTTCGTATTCTCTAAGCTTTGCCATTCTTATTTCCTTCAAGTTTGTTCATTATTAGTTTGACAAGAGTTTTCCGAAGGTTTTCGATGGTCTGCGTGTATGGATCCAGTTTGCTGAATTCTTCGGCTAATTTTTCTTCGCCAAGAGATTTCGAAAGCCAAAGCGAAAAGTCGAATTCTTTTTTATGAAATCTCGCTTCGAACACATGGAAGTAGATCGAATAAACCGAAACTTTTTCAAGACACTCCTTGAACTCCTGTAAAGTGGTCGCTATATACTTTGTAGGAAATACAAATGAACGCGCGCTCATAAAATGAAATTCTTCTCCTGATGGCGAGTTGTGATGAGGCATTCTTTCTATGTCTTCTTGTGCTGTTGTTACAATGTTTATCAATTCAGTTCTGATTTTTTCCAGATCGGAATAACGTCTAAGATCGATACTTGCAATTTTCTCACCTAGGAGTTTGTCCTGTAGAGGGTGGGTTATCCAATAAGCAAAGTCGTTTGGTGGTTCCGGCGAGATGTGCTCGTGTTGTATCAAGTAGTGGTGAGTATGTTGAAAGATTGTCATTGGAGGCACTGCTTTTATGCCGGCTAACAGTTCGGACAGATTTTTAGCGCGTCTTCCCAATAAGAAAATTAAATTCTGCCGAGTATAAAACCGGAAACCGTTTGCTGTTTTGTTATCCATCGGAATTCCATTGATAATTTCTGTTAACTACTATTTTTAAGAATTGAAGGACTTCGTCTGTATTACGTACAAAATATTTTGCAAAGGTTTTCTTGCTAGATCCCACTTTGACCGTGAGCGAGCTTTTTCCCAAAACTTTGAAGGCATCTTCGTCGGTAGTATCGTCTCCGATATAAACAGCTGAATATTTTTTCTTTTGTACATGAAATGTCCTCAGAACTTTTTGGACTGCCAGACCTTTGTTCCACACAATGTTGGGTCTAATTTCCAAAACCTTTTTGCCGTAAGTAATTTTTACAAATGGAAAATACTTTTCAGAAATTGATGCTACAAGATTTTTGACGACATTAATCTGATCAACCGGAACATTTCTATAATGCACCGTTACCGTGTATTTCTTGTTTTCAACAAGAACCGAATTAATAGATTTCCCAAGCGCATTCAGTTTTCGTGAAAGCTCATTCAGTAGTGGAAGCATTTTATTAACTTGAGGGTGTACCCAGGTTTTGTTTTTGTAATGAATTTGAAAACCATGGTTCGAGACTATGGTTAAATTTTTTAAACCTAGAAGACGATTTATGTCTGCATGGGCTCTGCCGGTACTGATTACCAATGTTATTTTTTTTTGTTCTGAAAATTGTCTCAGCAGTTTTCTCGTTTGAGTAGAGATTACTGCTAGAG
>JAJYMU010000376.1 GCA_021786655.1 Bacteroidota bacterium | reverse complement strand
AATGTGCTTCAACTTGTGTTGTACAAAAAAGAATCCCGCGAAGTGCAAATGGTTAGCGACGTAGATCTGATCAGACATCACAAAAACATTAGAGACGATTTTGAAAAATATCAATATTCGTCGGCAGTAATCGAACTGCTTTCAAACCTAACTCACGAAAACGATCACAACTTAAGACTGTTTGACGGAACGGCGAGAATACTTTCGTTGTTAGATGAATCGAAAAACAAAGTGATGTATCTCTTCGTTAAATATTTCTTTTTCTTTTTGAAAGAGATCGGTTACGAGTTTCAACTTCAATATTGCAATGTTTGTAACAGAGAAATAAAAAAGGGAGAGCCAGCTTCTTACAATTATGAAACCGGATTAATGTGTACTGATTGCCGCAGTGACCGATTATCAAATTTCGATTTTAGTGAGGAACTTTTTAATCTGTTGCTTTGTCTAAATTCGAAAACAAATGATGTTCGTTACAAAGAAGAAGATTTGTTGTTTATCATAAAGATGCTTGAAAAGTTTTTGACGTACAATGTACATGAGTTCAAAGGCTTAAAATCATTAAAAATATATTAACATTAGGAGGTAGTAAATTATGCGAAGGAAGAATCTAATAGGCACGCTCTCATTGGTATTCATCGGAGTAGTTTTCGGTGCCGTCTTAGTTTCGGGATTCGGTTGGGTTCGTCCGAGTATGGGCGAAGTGAGGATTGGAGCGGATAAGCCGCCGGTTGAACAACTGAATGCCGATGCAGCCGCATTCAACAATGCTTTTGTTCAAGTGGCTGAAAAAGTTACACCATCAATTGTGCAGATTACTGTGGTAACAACAGTAAAAAATAAAGTACCGGACGGTTTCCAATTTTTCTTCCCATTCAAAGATAATGTTCCGAAAGAACAGCAAGGCGGCGGAAGCGGAATAATTATTTCCGATGACGGATATATTCTCACCAACAATCACGTTGTTGAAAATGCAAATCAAGTTACGGTTACACTTCATGATAAACGCGAGTTTGACGCAACAGTTGTTGGAACCGACCCGACTACGGATTTGGCAGTTATTAAAATCAACGCAAAGAATTTACCGGCAGCTTTCCTTGGTAATTCCAATGAAATAAAAGTCGGGCAATGGGTAATGGCGATCGGCAATCCGTTATCGCTGACATCTACTGTAACAGCCGGCATCATCAGCGCAACGAGCAGAAAAATTGGAATGTCATCGGATCAATATTCGGTTGAGAATTATATTCAGACCGATGCTGTAATAAATCCGGGCAATAGCGGCGGCGCTTTGGTTGATTTAAGCGGTGCAGTAGTCGGAATCAACTCTGCGATCGCAACCAACGGATTCAGTCAAACTTATATCGGCTACGGATTTGCAATTCCAATAAATCTTGCAAAAACGGTTGCCAATGAGTTGATCACATCCGGAAAAGTTTCCCGTGGATACATCGGTGTTTCTATTTCTGAAGTTGATGCTGCAACTGCAAAAGCTGTAGGACTTGATGAACCGAAAGGAGTTTTGGTTCAGCAGATTGTAAAAGGCGGTGCTGCTTCGAAAGAAGATATAAAAGAAGGCGACGTTATTTTGAAAGTTGATGACCAGGAAGTTAATCAGCCGAACGAACTGCAATCATATGTCGCATCGAAGCGTGCTGGAAGTTCCGTTAAGCTTACAATTTTTAGGGACGGTAAGCAGATTGAAAGGAACGTAACGCTAAAATCCAGAAATGACGGTGAATCCACCGTAGTGAATACATCCGAGAAAGAACTGAAAGGTAAAGACGTAGATATTAAAGATGTCAAGTTGGACAATGTTGGAATGACCGTTAGAAACATGTCCGGTGACGAATTGAAAAAACTTGATACGAAGAACGGCGTGCTTGTTACCGATGTGAAAAATTACGGAAGAGCATTCAACCAAAGAATATTTAAAGGATTTGTGATTATAGCGGTTGATCACAAACAAGTTAATTCTGTGTCTGAGTTGAAGTCGGAACTTGAGAAGAAAAAAGGGCAGGCAGTTTTATTGAAAGTTATTGATCCGCAAGGGAACTCTGCTTTGATAGGTTTAGATATCCCCCGATAAACTCATAGATCCCACTCCTATAAAAAGCGTCCGAAGTTTTGGGCGCTTTTTTTTATATTTGCAACCAAACAATTAAAGATATCTATGATAAAATATGTTACGGCTGGTGAGTCTCACGGTAAAGGATTGACAACAATTGTTTCCGGGTTTCCTTCGAACCTTCCGGTTAGTTCAGTTTTTATAAATGAGCAATTGAAAAGACGACAGGCTGGATACGGCAGAGGCATGCGAATGAAAATTGAAAGTGACTCTGCTGAAATTCTTTCCGGAATTCGGTTCGGTAAAACAATAGGCAGCCCAATCTCTTTGTTCATCAAGAATACCGATTGGCAGAATTGGACTGAAATAATGAGCATTGAAGGAAACGGAGCTAACATTGCGAAAATTACAGTACCGAGACCAGGACATGCCGATTTGGTGGGAGTGCAAAAATATAATTTCAACGATATCCGAAACTCAATAGACAGATCAAGCGCGAGAGAAACCGCTGCGCGCGTCGCAGCATGTTCGATAGCAAGAAAATTTCTTTTCGAGTTCGGTATTCGTGTAGGAAGTTACGTGGAAAGCATCGGCGGAGTTTATTCAAAAAATAATTTTGTGAAGAAGTTCATTAATGATAAAAATTCCAGAAACTATGACGCACAGAAGTTGAACAACATAGCCGACAAAAGCAGCGTGCGAGTTCTGGATGAAGCTCAAGAGCAAAAAATTATAAATAAAATCAAAACCGCTAAGAAAAGAGGGGACACACTTGGCGGCACTTTCGTTGTAATTGCAACGGGAGTTCCGGTTGGCCTCGGCACTTACATGAATAATGATGACCGGATGGATGCTGAGATTGCGCATGCCATGTTGTCTATTCAGGCAGTTAAAGGTGTGGAAGTTGGTCTCGGTTTTGAGCAAGCCGAGATGTTCGGTTCCGAAGTTCATGATGAAATAATCTTTGATGGGAAAGAGTTCACGAGAAAAACAAATCGAGCGGGCGGAGTGGAAGGCGGAATCACAACGGGCTTACCAATTATTGTCCGCGGTGCAATGAAACCGATTTCAACTTTGATGTCGCCGCTGGATTCTGTTGATCTATCATCGTTGAAAAAAGTTGAAGCCAGAAGAGAACGAAGCGATTTTGTTGCCGTCCCGGCTTGCGCTGTCATCGGTGAATCGATGCTGGCTTGGGTTATTGCAAAGAAATTTCTTGAGAAGTTCGGCGGTGATTCTTTGGAAGAAACGAAAGACAATTACAATAATTATCACAAGCAGTTGTTAAAACGCATCAAGAAAAATTTCTTCAGGAAATAGATG
>JAJYMU010000112.1 GCA_021786655.1 Bacteroidota bacterium | reverse complement strand
TCCGATCTATCAATAACCGTGTTGTTCATTGTATTACCCTCCTGTTAAACAATTTATATTGATTCTAAACATTTACATTTACTCCATTCGCCATTACCGGCAGTTTATCAAGCTGCCAATTTTCCGCGGTGATCTGGTCTTTGAAGCATTGCGTTCTATAAATTGTGCGTTGCAGAATCGGGTTAGTGTGGTACTTCAGCCATTGATGCCGCACGTCCACGTATGAGGTGATCCATTTTTTTTCGTCGCCGCCCTTTGCCGGCGGGTATTCGCCGAAACGCTTGCGTAAGAATTGAGGTATGCTGCCGGAGTGAATGTAGCTGTCGTAAATTACTAACAGACTTAACGGCAGTTCAAATCCGTTTGTAGCAAAAAATTCGTAAGCCGGTTTGTAATATGCAAGATCAAAGAATTCATCCTGCGTAGAGCGCATGATTTCATCTTCCTTGCCGGCAGAACGTAAAAGGTCTTTGAATGTTTTGTTATCTACAAGCGGCTGCTTGCCGATCTTATCGATATACTTGGAAAACTGCTCTGCAAATGTTCCGTTGTTGCGGATATACATCTCGATCAATTTGGCGAGGTTCCCCTGCTCTGTGGTTTGACTGCGTCCGTATGTAATTTGACGCGATCCGTTTTTACCGTCGGCAAGTATTGTAATTTGACTGTACTTGCCATCCGGTGTTCCGGTTTCAAATACGTTGACTACTCTTTCAATCAATCTTTTGATGGGTTCTGTAATCATTATTTCTCCAATGCAAGTTGATAAAACTTCTTAGCGCTGAATTAACCGCACAAAAAATTTCAGAAGTTGTATCGTATCGAGCAGAAGAATGGAACCGGAATAGGATTCAGTTTATTCAGCTGACTAAGTTTCAAACAAAAGAGAAAAGGATTTCAAACTCATACCCTCCTACAGAGTTTAACGAGGAATAGATTAGGGTGTTATTTGTTTTTAATGCGCCTTTAGAATCGCTTCCCCACAAGGCGTAATGAACTTAAAGAAATTTCAACAACGTGTCAATAGGAATTATTGAGTTCGGCTTCGTCGGTTTTCTGATGCGCAACAATAAATATCGCTCATTTCTTAAAGGTATTATCAATTTTGTTAAATTTGCTTCGTAAAACTTTATGACGAATGAAAGAAAAGAAATTAATAGAAGTCCCCTTTGAAGAAGCCGAGTATTCGGTTTTCGATTTTGAAACAACCGGCACTTCGGCGCGAAACGATAAAGTTATTGAGATCGGTATCGTTAAACTCAGCAAAGGAGAAGTTACAGATACATTTTCATCATTTATAAATCCGGGCAGACCTGTTCCGTTTTTCATAACACAAATGACCGGCATAACAAATTCCGATGTGCAAGACGCGCCGTACTTCGATGAAGTGTACTACAAGATCAAAGAGTTCATCGGCGATTCGATCTTGACCGCGCACAATCTTAGTTTCGATCATTCTTTTCTTAAACATGAATGCGCTAACTATGAATTGGAATTTCCTAAGAACGAAGCAATCTGCACGCTTCGTTTGGCACGAAGACTTTATCCGCAGCTGCCAAGTAAATCTCTGGGCAATTTAGTAAAGCAGCTTCGCATCCGTCACCGCGACGTTCACCGCGGACTCGGCGACGCATCCGCCACCGCAAAAATTCTTGTGCGCATGTTCAAACTTCTGCGCGAAGAACACGGCGTTCACACCGTGACCGACCTTATAAATTTTCAGCGGATAACTTTCAGTCCGGCGCCGTTTACGATGATTAAGAAAAAGCTGATTGACGACCTAGCAAAAGTTCCGTCCGATCCGGGTGTGTACTTTTTCAAGAATGCGAAAGGTGAAATAATTTATATCGGCAAAGCTAAATCGCTGAGAGAAAGATTGAGAAGCTATTTCCTCAGCAATGCCTTAAGGAAATCAAAAAAAATTGTACGGCAAGCTTCATCTCTCAACTTCAATAAAACCAACAGCGAATTAACCGCACTTATCGCCGAGACGGAACTTGTGAAGACTCACAATCCCCGAATGAACACGCTTCTCAAAAGATATCCGCGAAACTACTTCGTCAAAGCATCCGTAACAAAAAAGTATCCTTCCGTTGAAGTTACAAGCTCGTTCGATTTTGACGGCAATAACTACTACGGTCCTTATGCAAACCGCGACACGGCAAACTCTCTGAAAGAAATTATTGATAAGACTTTTCAACTGAGAGAATGCAGCGACAACGAATTAAAGAAAGGAAAGAAGTGCTACCTTGCCGATATTGAGCGCTGCTATGCACCGTGCATCAGCAAGGATATTGTTAGTTCGTACCGCGAAGAACTGGAGCGGGTTAACGAATTCTTGTGCGGGCAGAATCAGTCAGCGGTAGATCGTCTTCTGAACCGGATGAAAGAACTAAGCTCGAAACAGAAGTATGAGGAAGCTGCACAAATCCGCGACATTGTTCAGCTCATACTGGATCAGCTGAACAGATCATCTATTCTTGCCGAGCCGATAAACAAAGCCAACGTTCTAATCGAAATAAACGGACCTATCAAAAACGATTTTATGCTTTTGCTCGAAGGGAAAATAGTATTCAAGGATTATTTTGTGAATGAAAAAGAAAATTTCGACGACAGCTTGCAAGATTATTTTGACGGGACAATTCAATCATTCAAAGAAATTTCTGAAAAAGATTTGGAGCGGCTGAAAATATCCTTGAGCTGGCTGGTGAGAAATCGTGAGAAAATAAAAGTACACTACTTAAAGAACTATCAATCTTCTTCCGAGCTTGCTGCACAATTGATTTTCCAACGATAAGACGAAGACGCATCCGCGGGTTTCTTTATCCCAATCGAAGTGAAAATATAATCCCCATTGCTACGCTAATAAGGATTACAAACGCCACGATCAAAGTTATCATTGCAAATTTTCTTTCCTTGTATCTCCAGAATTGGATAATAGAAAGCACCACTCTGCTTATCGGTGTAAGGATCAATATTGCGGTACCGGCAAAAAGAAACGGCTTGGCATTAAGCGCTAGAATATCGTTCCAGAATTCTTGGAAATTATCGAAATAGAAATGTGACGTTTCAATCTGCTCATGTTTTATAAACAAAAGAAGAAGTCCCACAATAAAAAATGCGGACGATAAATAAATGCCGATAGCGAGAACTTTAACTATCACGCTTTCAACATTATCGAGCGTATTATTTTTTTCTAAATTGTTATGTGCCATATTAAAAAATATTTATCCCGAATCCGTCGCTCAATCCTTTAAGCAGCATTCTAAACGCAAGGTACGAAGCGACAATTGTGAAAATTAGTTTAATAGTTTTGCTCTTGAACCGATTCATCAACAAGCTGCCGAGAGTAGCGCCCGCCATTGTTCCTATTGCAACAGGTGCAACGATGAAAAAATTTA
>JAJYMU010000263.1 GCA_021786655.1 Bacteroidota bacterium | reverse complement strand
CGAGAAAAAAGAAATGGTCGCTCAAATATCCTTCAAACAAAAGGAGAGCTGTTTAGACCATGTGGCTATCTATTTTTCTTAAGTTGACAGCATTGCTCTGTAGTCACCCATACGAAATCTATACTCGCCGATTCTTGAGTCCTTCAATTTTTTCGAGTGCTGAAATGGATTTTGAGAATAGTCCTTAATCTTTTCTTTAAGAAATGTTTTTGTTTCGGGATTCAGTTTGGAAAAGTCTTTGATTGCTCTTGGTGTGAAAAGAATTTTATACATTATCAAGATATTCGAGATTCACAGTTTTTCCGGCTCTGTACTCTTCCCAAGCTTCTCTTATTGATTTGAGATAACTATTGCTTGATAACGCTTCCAAATTCTCAAAATAGTCTTGGATGGATTCGACTACCGATTCTGAGATTATTTCCTTCAACTCGGCAATGGTTAATTCGCTAAGCTTTGTGTTTGAAGATAAATTTGAGTTCATGTTCAGCTCACTTACTACTTTCTTTTTACGATTTAAAGGTAACTTTAATCGGCATTCTTTTCCACCTCCCCCTGAGTCCCATCCTTACTAAGGAGGGGAAATTAATGGGGGTGATCAAAAACCAAAAATCATTTTTCGAATGAAATATTCAGATCGCCAACGGGCCAGCGAGGGCGGAGGTTAAGCGTATCGGGATAGAATTTAAATTCTTCGGAATATGTGAACGGCTTAACAGTTCCGAAATCATATTTCTTGTTATTGTTCCGATCGACAAAGCCCCATAACAAATATTTGCCCGGTACAACTTTTTTGAAATCGAAAGTTCGCTTCGTACCAAGTTCGTGTGTGTAGGATAATTTTTTCTGTGCGGCACTTTGGAGAACCACAATTGTATTCAACGAATCGGCAAGTTCTGTAACTGTGCCGGAAGCGCCGCTGAAATCGAGTTCGTTTGACGTTGTGAACTTGCTCTGGAAAACCGAATCAACCTTATTGCCGTTTACATCGTAATATTTTTTCAAGTCAACTTTCAATGTGTACTCGGCGCTTTGTTTCAGTTTCGATTCAACTGAAACTACAAACGATGCGTCGTCATTCTTTTTCAGAGTAAACGGATAATTGTTCCCCTTGGCATCCGTGACTGACGTTTTTTCTTTTATCAGTGACGAATCAATTCCGTTCGAGAAAGTCAGATTGATTTCCGGTTTTTCAAAATCAACTTTTCCTTCAGACAGATTACCGTTTACTCTTCCAACTCTCAGTCTCGTTGTATCGCGCTCTGTTTTGGTTAGAAACGGGATTTCTTCGTTCTTGTTTTCGTTTCCTCGTAAGTCTGCGAAATTTTCTGCAACTAATTTCCATTCTCCTTTCGGATCAAGTGAATCCGTAAACACAACATAGAACTGATTTGCTTTTGAATCACCTTTGAAAAAATATTTCGCCAAAACCTTTTTGTTGTTTAAGGTATCTACTGCAAAAAAGTTCTTAGCCGAAAGTTTTGTGCTGTCAACCGATTTAGTAAACTCTACCGCCAGACGGTGTTTGTCCTTCATGAAAACGTTAGAGATTCTCGGACTCACCATATCATCCATCGTCAAAAAGAAATCCACGTTGTTAATCTCATTTTCCTTTTCGCTCAACTCAACTTTCTTGAACTGCACACCTACTTCATCACTATTCTTTTGATAGAGCAGATCTTTAATCCTATCCCGAATGGCAAAGACCTCGTACTCGCCTTCACCGAGTCCAACTAAAGTGTACTTGCCGTTCTTACCAACCTGGGAAATGTAATCCGGTTTTTGTTTTGTTGGATCGATCTCGCCTTCATTTTTCCGGTAAGCGAAAATCATAACACCGGTAGGACTATTGTCATAAACTTTGCCGTCAATCTTACCTTTATCAATTTTGTTCCCGGTGGAAAACGCAAATGTAAACGGCTCCGCCATTCTGTTTCCGTTGTTGATATCTCTCGCATCTGTGCCAACTGAAATGGTGTAAGTTGTGTTCTTTTTTAAGGAATCTTTGAAATAAACCGTGAGCGTCTTGCCGCTCCAGTCGTACTCAAAACCCTTCTGCACGGAAGGAGAAACAAAAATTGCGTTTTGAACGGAACGTTTATCTACATATTCGCTAAACATTATTTCAAAATAATTTTCTTTGTACTGCGTGGTGCCGTCCGATGGATTCACTTCAATAATTTTTGGCGGGATTGTATCAATCTCTCCTCCTCCGGGCGGCAATTGATTTGCGCACTTCACAAAAAGGAAAGAAAAAATAATTGTGATGCCGGTTAAAATTAATTTTGACTTCTTCGCCATGCTCTGTAATGACTCACGTTAGTGTTATGTTCGTCAAGCGTCTTTGCAAAGATATGACTGCCGTTTCCATTTGCAACAAAATATAAAAAATTGTTTTTCTCCGGATACAGCGCAGCCATAATTGCATCTTTGCCCGGATTGTTAATCGGTCCCGGCGGAAGTCCCGGATACAAATACGTGTTGTATTTAGATTTGATCTGCAAATCTTTAAGCACAACTCTGCTGCGATGTTTGTCTCTTATCAAATATTGAATTGTGGGATCGGCTTGAAGAGGCATTCCCTTTTTCAAACGATTCACATAGACGCCGGCAATTGTTTTGAATTCCGGCACGTAGTTGGATTCGCCGTCAACAATCGAAGCGAGTGTGAGTATCTGATGCTTCGTCATTCCGAGTTTATCCATTTGTTTCTGAACTGCCGGAGTAAAAAGTTTATCCATGTGAATTTTTAATCTTCGCAACACTTCTTCTGCCGTTGCATCGGAATAGAAATAGTACGTTTCCGGTAGAAGATAACCCTCGAGATTATCAACGTTCAGACCAAGTGATACAATGAACGATCTGCTCTTGCTCAACTCCATAACTTTTGATGAATCAATATTGAGATCGCGTTGCAGAATTTGTGCAACTTCGATTTGCGAACTGCCTTCAGGAATTGTTACTATGACCTCCAGCATCGTTGTACCGCTGATAAGCAGATCGACCAACTTAACGTAGCTCAGTCCGTTTGGAATTTTATATCTGCCGGCTTTTATTTTCTTTTCGGCACCATACAGGTAAGAAATAATTTTCATGTTGGTTCGATTCGGAATCACCTCGTGCACATACAGCGAATCAATCACGGTTGAAAGCGTTGCGCCGTGCGGAATGTCTATTACGACCGGTTCAGGTTGCTTATAATAGTTCGGTGTGAAGAAAATAAAGATTAAGAAACCCAAAGCAAATACAAAAAACGAGAGAACCAGAAAAAATTCCGACTTGCTTAGTAAGTGTATTTTATTTTTTCCGTTTGCCAATCTTCACTCGTTTCTGACGCTTAAATATAGAATTTTTAATAATGCTAAACTGATTAACCGCCGGCAAATATGCTGCTGATTTATTTGATGAACGAATAGTCGCTTAAACTTGGGTAAGCGTTAAAGTCGTATCCGTATTTAATTCCCGCTTGATGAAGCTTGAGACCGCGGTAAGCAATCATTGCGCCGTTATCACCGCAATATTCCAACGAAGGAATTACCAATTTCTTTGTGTAGCGGTTCGATAGTTTTTGAAATTCGTCCCGCAGCATTTGATTTGCCGCTACGCCGCCTACAAGCGAGATCGAATTGACTTTAAAGTTCTGCAAAGCTTTTTCTGTTTTTTCAATCAAAGCTTTTACGGCGGAATACTGGAACGCTGCAGCAATTAACGGAAGATCATTCGTCGGAATTTTAGATGCGTCGCCGTATTCTTTTTGAATGAAACGTAACACGGAAGTTTTCAAACCGCTGAATGAGAAATCAAATTCGTTTTTGCATTGCGCAACGGGAAAGTTTGCGAAATCCGTGCGTTGATTTAATGAGGCATTCTGAATCTGCGGTCCACCTGGATAACCTAATCCCAGCAGTTTGGAAATTTTATCGAATGCTTCGCCGGCAGCGTCATCAATAGTTGAACCGAGCTTTTGAATTTCCGTATCACTCTTAACCAAGAGCAGCAAAGTGTGTCCGCCGGAAACAACCAAACACAAATACGGAAATTCCGGTTTGTCATTCATCAGAAATCCGGAAAAGATATGTCCTTCGATATGGTTGACGGCAACAAAAGGTTTCTTGAGCGAGAATGATAATCCTTTCGCAAAAGTGAGTCCAACAAGCAACGCACCGATTAAACCTGGCCCAGCTGTGGCGGCAACTAAATCAATTTGATTGAGCGAAATTTTTGAATCTTGAAGCGCTTTCTTAACCAGAGGCAAAATAATTTGCAGATGCGCGCGACTCGATAGCTCCGGCACAACACCGCCAAAGACATTATGAATATCCTGGGATGATACAAGATTGGATAGAAGATTTCCGTCGGACAAAATTGCTGCGGAAGTTTCGTCGCAAGAACTTTCGATGCCTAGAACATTCATCAGTTCAACGAAAAAATACTTTTAGTGATATACCATGCAACTTGCGGATTTTCCTGAAGCCGGCGGATCGAATACTTATACCAATGTTCTCCGAACGGGATATAAATTCTTACCTTATAACCGTCAGCGTTAATCTTATCGCGCAAATCTTCTTTAACACCATAGAGCATCTGGAATTCAAATTTATTTTTCGGAATGTTCAATCGTTTGATCAATTCATAAGCTCCGTCAACTAAATAATCGTCGTGAGTTGCAATGCCGACGTAATTTCCATTCTTGAGCATTGTTTCTAGAAGCTTCAGATAATTATCTCTAATCTGCTGCCGCTCCTTGAAAGCAATTTCTTCCGGTTCAACATAAATTCCTTTGCACAAACGGTAATGAGTTCCGAGATCGTTCTGCCTTTTAACATCATCATAAGTTCTCTTTAGGTATGCTTGAACGACCACTCCTACATTGGAGTACTTCTCTTTCAATTTGTTATGAAGTTCAAATGTGAGCGTTGTGGTCGGAGAATCTTCCATATCGATCCGGACAAAGTTGTTGTAGCTTTTTGCTCTTTCCAAAATTTCAGAAACTTGATCGTAGCAAAATTTTGAATCCATCATCAAGCCAACCTGCGTTGGTTTAAGCGATAAGTTTGCATCAAGTTTGTTTTGATTGATTGCATCAAGGACGGCCAAACATTCCTTTTTCGCTTCCTCTGATTCCCGTTTGGATGTAACCGCTTCGCCGAGAACGTCAATTGTCGTAGCTATGCCTTTGGCATTTAATTCTTTGGTAACTCTGACTGCATCTTCTAATTTTTCTCCTGCTATATATCTTTTTGCAAATACATGAACAACCGGTTTGGGCAGGACTTTTACAAAATTCACAATTGCATGATTAAGAGTTTTCAAGTTCGCACCTAGATTTGAAAAATGTTGATCAAAAATTAGCCCAAGACATGTTAGAAATCAAGGAAGGATATTTTTGTCGGTTTAGACTTATTCTATTTGACTAACGATTGAATTACAGTTAGGATGAAGTTGCACTTCGATTCAAAGTCGGCGACAGTGCCGTTATTTTCGATTATAAAGTCGGCGAGCTTTTTCTTTTTTTCATCTGGCATCTGGTTAGCAATGATCGATTTCACCTTTTGCTCTGTAACGCCGTCACGTGTTAGGACACGATTAACGCGCAAGTTTTCATCGGCACAAATTAAAATCACGTGATCAAATTCGTCGCGGATAGCAGCTTCGAAAACCAAAGCTGATTCTACAAACACAATATTGTGATTCTTGAAATAACTTTTCGTAAGCTCTTTTATTTTCTTAATTGTAACCGGGTGAACGATCGAGTTAATCTTCTTAACATTCGTTGCATTGCTAAAAACCTTTCTGCTTAAATATTCTACGTTGAGATTTTCGTTCGCGAACGATTCGTTACCAAATTCTTTTATAATACTTTTTCGAATAGAAGGATCGCTCTTCATCAATTCTTTTGCGAGAATGTCTGCGCGAATCAGAGGAAAACCTTTCTGCTCAAAAAAATCACTCGCAAGTGATTTGCCGGATCCGATTCCCCCGGTAATAGCAATGCTTATATTCTTTTTCATACTGATAAAATAAAAAACCCGAATTTGCCGGATAACACCGCGCAACATTCGGGTTTTTCAGTTTAAGTTTTATTTTGCGTAAGCAATTTTCCGGACTTCTCTGATAACCGTAACTTTTATCTGTCCGGGGTATTCCATTTCTTCTTGAATCTTTTGAGCGATATCGTACGCTAAACGATCTGAAAAATTATCATCAACCTTATCCGGTTCAACCACAACGCGAACTTCGCGTCCGGCTTGAATAGCATAAGTTTTAGCAACTCCTTCAAAAGACCTAGCCAATGCTTCGAGGTTTTCCAACCTCTTAACGTAGCTTTCAAGAGGTTCTCTTCGTGCGCCTGGTCTGGCACCGCTGATTGCATCTGCGGCTTGAACCAACGCAGCTATCGGATGTTCCATTTCAATATCTTCATGGTGGCTTCCGACTGCATTGACAACAATCGCATGTTCGTTGTACTTTTTGGTTAAGTCGTAACCAAGCAGCGCATGCGGACCTTCGACACTCTTGTCAATAGTTTTGCCGACATCGTGGAGCAATCCGGCGCGTCTAGCCAAGTTAGTATCGAATCCAAGTTCTGCCGCCATGATACCGGTTAAGAATGCAACTTCAATACTGTGTTGAAGTAAATTCTGTCCATAGCTTGAACGGTATTTCATCTTGCCGATGTGTTTAATTAATTCCGGATGAACTCCGTGTAAACCCAATTGAATTAATGTGTTCTCGCCTTCCCGCTGGATTTCTTCATCCAGTTCTTGTTCTACCTTTGCAACAATTTCTTCGATGCGTGCAGGATGAATTCTACCGTCTGCAATTAATCTTTCCAGAGCTATTCTTGCTACTTCTCTTCTAAACTGATCGAATGCCGAAAGGATCACAGCTTCCGGCGTATCATCAACGATTACATCGACACCCGTAGCTGCTTCGAATGCGCGGATGTTTCTGCCTTCACGCCCAATGATTCGTCCTTTCATTTCGTCGTTCTGAATTTGGACCACAGAAACAGTCGATTCTACCGAATGATCCACAGCAGTTCTTTGAATAGCTTGAACAACAATCTTCTGAGCTTCCTTCTTGGCATCAACCTTCGCTTGATCACGGATTTCTTTAATTGCCTGAGATGCATCGGTCTTTGCTTTGTTGATCATGTTCTCCATCAACATTTTCTTTGCTTCGTCAGATGTAAGCCCGGCTGTTTTCTCTAATCGAACGTTCTGTTCGATAATCAGTCTGTCTAATTCAGCCTGTTTCCTCTCAGCATCTTCTTTTTGCTTGGCAATAACTTTTTCAGAATCCTTAATCGACTTTTCTTTCTGAGTAACTAATTCATATTTCTTTTCAAGATTCTCTTCACGTGATTCAAGTTGTTTTTCGTGGTTAACAAGTTTTTGACGTTTCTGATTTAACTCGTTATCAAATTCTTGTTTCTTCTTAAGCCACTCATCTTTTACTTCAAGCAGTTTCTCACGTTTAATGTGTTTTGATTCTTTCTCTGCTTCCTCCAACACCTTACTTGCTTGTTCCTTAGCATTAGCAAGGCTGTTCTTACCCATTTTTGAATTTATCATCCATCCTAGAAAGAATGAAAGAGAAACTGACGCTACAACCACTATCAAGACAATTACTAAATCAATCTGCATTTGCCCTCCGTTAAAAGTATAATTAATACCCGCTGCTGCCGGCCTTTATAGGAAAAGAACTGTCCTATAAATAATGTGGGAAACCGCCCAACGCTTTTTACTTCCACTGTCACGACCATGTCGCGTTCCCGACGAACCTGTCTGCCGACAGGCAAGATCGGGTGAGGCCTGTAATACACGTTGTGAGTCGATAACCCTATTTAGTACAATTTGTTAGTTCTTTTATAGAAACCAGCAGAGCGGAAAATTAAGATGGGGTTGACATAAACTTAGATTCGTTTAAAAGAAGCTTTATTTTTTTGATCTTATCGGTGGCTTGTATGCTGAATTCGCGAAATTTATTTTTTTCAACAAATAAATCGTATGCAATATTTAATGCTGCAATTATTGCAATGGTATCTTTTGGTTGATCCGGTAATTCATCTCTGGTTTCTTCCATAATAGTATTAACATATTCAGCCAACTCAGCCGCAATATCCTGGTTATCCACTAAGAGTGAGTATTCTTTATCAAATATTTTAACTTTCAGCTTCTTTTTTTCGTTCATTTTATGTTTAGTCCATCAATTCAAATTAAATTAAAAACGTAAATGATAGTCTAACTTTGCTATCAAATCGTTAATCTTGCTCTTTAGAGCTTCTTTTTCCTCCACGTTTAATGTTTCGTTTCCGTATAAGTTTTCTTGGCCAAATAACGACTTACTAACTTTCGATTCGATTTCATTAATTTTTTTCTTTAATGAATCGTTTTCCCTTTCAAGTAATGTGATACGGTTACTAAGTGCTTGATTGGCTTCAAGAAGTTCTCCGCCTCTTTGAATGAAATAATAAATTTGTTTCTCAAGAGCATTGAGCTCGTCAAGAAACATATCATATTTCGAACCTTCCGCCAATCAGCTTCCTCTTAATTTACCATTAAATTTTTGTTCAACTGCTTTGATAGCATTTCTAAATTCTTTATCAACTTCTTCTTCAGTAAGGGTGCGATTCTCGTGATAGTATTCAAGTTGAAACGCAAGACTCTTTTTTCCCTTACCTAAGCTTTCACTTTGAAAGATATCAAATAACTTTATATTATGCAACAAGTTAGAACTAACACTTTTTATGACTTCAATAATCGAGAGTGAGTCGATTGGAACATCTAAAACAAAAGCAAAGTCACGATAAACCTTGGGATACTTAAGCAGTTCATGAAATGTTCGCTCGGGTATGGCAATTTGCTTCAACGTGGCTAAATCCGCTTCGAAAACAAATACTTCCTGATCTACATCAAACAACATACATGCTTCTTTCTTGACTTTGCCACCAAATCCAAGGATTTGATTTCCGATCGATAAATTAAAAACCATTTCCAAATGAGAATCATCAGTAGTAGGATAACTAACATTAAGCGTGCTATTACAAATAAGTTTGTTCAGAACAGATTCAGCAAGTCCTTTAAGATCATAGGCATCGAACGCTCTATCCTGAGCAAACCAATCGGTTCTTAAATCATTGCCAGTAAGACAAACTAATAAACGTTCAGACTCGCGGAAATCGTTAAAACTGGAAATGTTTTTCTCAGTGATTTTTTCGAAAACTTTCCCGATTTCGAATAACTTCAAATCATGCTCATTCACTTTAAGATTATTAGAAATTGTTGTCAGCATTCCGGGCAATAAAGACGGACGTAAATGAGACAGTTCACTGCTCTGCGGATTCAGAACGTTAATTGGTTTGCCAAACTTTTCGGCAATACTTTCGCTCAGAAAGGAATTCGTAATTATTTCATAGAATCCAAGCGAGTTAAGCAAATCTCTAACGTTTCCGTCGAAAGCAGAATGATCAACTTTCTGTTCGAGAGTGACACCCATTTTATTTATTTCAGGAATCTTGTTGTACCCATAAACTCTCGCCACTTCTTCAATCAAGTCTATTTCTCGTTCAATGTCGTGGCGGCTTGACGGAATAACAACATCTATAAAATCTTTCCCTTTGTAACCTATATCAAATCGTGGCAAAAGTTTTTCTTGTATTGTCTTTTGTTTATCATCAGTCATGATTTCAAAACCTAAACGAATCAGAATACGCTTGACTTCTTTCGCACTGATATCGTATCCAAGAATTTTATTAATTCTTGAAAAGCGAAGCGACGCTTTCTTCTTGTCAATTGGATTTGGATAAGCATCAATTTCACCTAAAGCAATCTCACCGCCGGCAGTTTCTTGTATCAACTGAGAGGCACGACGAGCCGCCCATTTTGTAATTCCCGGATCAGTTCCTCTTTCAAACCGATACGATGCATCGGTTGATAGGCCAAGGTGTTTAGCAGTTTTTCTTATAGACGATGGATTGAAGAATGCACTTTCTATCAAAATGTTTTTCGTTGAAGATGTCACTTCGGAATTTTCACCGCCCATTACGCCGGCAACCGCTACCGGTTTGGCTCCGTCACAAATCATTAAATCTTTTTGATCTAACTCTCTTTCCTTTGAATCGAGCGTTGTAAATTTTTTGTCGCTCCCCGCTTGTCGAACAACTATTTTCTTCCCATTAAGATTATCCAGATCAAACGCATGCAGAGGTTGACCAACTTCGTATAACACAAAATTGGTAACGTCAACTACATTATTGATTGGACGCAGCCCGATGCTTTTTAATCTTTTCTTCAACCAGTCCGGCGATTCCTTTATTTCGACATTTGAAACAACTTTGCCAACATACCTTGGACAATTAATCGCGTCTATTATTTCAACTGCAGCAAGCTCTTCGGATTTTTTCTTCGATTCATTGAATTCGACTTTAGGAAATTTTATATCACGATCAAAAAGCGCCGAAAGATCGCGCGCAACGCCGATATGGCTCAAAGCATCCGCACGGTTTGGTGTTATCGCTACTTCCAGAATTACATCATTCATTTCCAAAGCATCGCTAATCGGCGTGCCCTCTTTCAAACCGGGATTCAAGACAATGATTCCTTCGTGATTATCGCTGATGCCGAGCTCACGCTCAGAGCAAATCATACCAAAAGAAACTTCGCCACGAATCTTTGCTTTCTCAAGTTTCATCCCTCCGTTAGGAATGACTGCTCCAACTTTTGCAAATGCAACCTTCTGCCCCGTTGCAACATTAGGCGCGCCGCACACAACATTGTAATCTTGAGTACCATCGCTTACCGTGCATACCGAAAGTTTGTCTGCATTCGGATGTTTCTTAGCTTCCTTAACAAAACCGACAACAATTTTTTCAAACTGTTTCGCTTGATCAAAAACCTCCTCAACTTCTAACCCGGCATAAGTAAGCTTATCAACTATTTCTTCAACAGAAATGTCTTTGAGATCGATATAATCATTTAACCAATTAAGAGAAATTTTCAATTCATCACCTTTTAACTTATCAGAATTGCGTCAAGAAACGCTTATCGTTATCAAATAAAATTCGAATATCATCAATACCATATTTTCGCATAGCGGTTCTTTCGATTCCCATACCGAAGGCATACCCAACATATTTTTCCGGATCGATACCGACATTTGTTAGAACGTTCGGATCGACCATTCCGCATCCAAGTATTTCAAGCCATCTTCCTTCTTTTCCTTTCGGCTGCCACCAAACATCCATTTCGGCGCTTGGTTCTGTAAACGGGAAAAAACTTGCGCGAAATCTGTACGGTACATCTTTACCGTAAAATTGTTTTACGAAAGCAACGAGCGTTCCCTTCAACTCTGCGAATGTTATGTCAGTATCAACAACCAATCCTTCCACTTGATGGAACAGACAATAACTTTTCGCGCTTATTGCTTCATTTCTAAAAACTTTACCAGGCATCAAAGCGCGTATCGGCGGTTTCTTTTGTTCCATCAATCTAATTTGAACCGGAGAAGTATGCGTCCGCAGTAAAAAATCTTCCGAGACAAAAAAAGTGTCTTGCATATCACGCGCAGGATGATCCGCCGGAAAATTTAACGCGCCGAAGTTGTAGTAATCGGATTCAAGTTCGGGACCCTCATAAACAGAAAAACCCCAACCTTTGAAAATTTCTTTTATCTCATCGAGCGTTTGAATAAGAATGTGTTTACTTCCAACTTCTCTTTTTCTGCCGGGCAGCGTTAGATCGATGTAACTCTCAGACGAAACTTTTTCTTTATCGAACTTATTTTTCAGTTCATCAAACTTTGATTGCGTGTGAAGCTTCAGCTCGTTCAACACTTGACCGACATTCCGTTTTTCTTCCTTAGGAACATCTTGCAGCGAATCGAACAGTTGAGAGACGAGACCTTTTCTGCCGAGATATTTTATGCGCAGTTCTTCCAGTGAGGCGAGATCGTTCGCTTTCGATAAATCTTCGTCAAAGCTTTTTCGGGTTTCACCAATTTTTTTTAGCATTTCAGTTGTCCCGAGAACCTGCCTAAGGCAGGCAAGTTTAAAAAAATTCCCTCCCGAAACTCTTTAACAAGTTCGAGAGGGACAGAATTAGTTCAGTGCAAATTTCACTATTTCAGAAAACGATTGCGGGTTTTCAACTGCAATACTTGCTAAAAGTTTTCTGTTGATAGCGATTCCTTTTGATTCGAGCGCGTGCATTAGACGTGAATACGTTGTTCCGTTTTGTCTTGCAGCAGCGTTTATTCTTACTATCCACAAAGAACGAAATACTCGTTTTTTCAGTTTGCGATCACGGTAAGCGTGAACCAAACCTTTTTCGACATGAGTTTTTGCAACTGTGAGGACTTTGGATCGGGCGCCCCAATAGCCTTTCGCCATTTTAAGTACTTTTTTGCGTCTTTGTTTCGACGCAGAATGATTTACTGATCTAGGCATGGCACTACTTTCTCCTTATTGAATCAAGATTTTAATTCTCTTCTGCTCTTCCTTGGAAACAAGAGTTGATTTTCTCAATCCTCTTTTTCTCTTGGTAGATTTTGAAGTTAAAATATGCGATTTGTACGCTTTGTTTCTTTTTACTTTTCCGGAACCTGTCTTTCTGAATCTCTTTGAGGCTCCACTATTACTTTTCATCTTGGGCATTCTGTCACCTATCTATTTTTTCTTTTTGCCTTTTTGCGGTGCTAATATTGTGTGCATTGCTCTTCCTTCAAACTTTGGTTCCTGTTCAACTTTTGCTACGTCTTCAAGTCTTTCAATGAACCGTCTTAACAATGCTTCGCCGATTTCCGTATAAGCTAACTCTCTGCCTTTGAAAATAACAGAAACTTTTACTTTATCGCCATCCTCAATAAAATTAACAGCGTGTCTTGCTTTGAAATCAAAATCATGTGTATCAGTGTTCGGGTGCAAACGTATCTCTTTTAAAACGCTAACTTGTTGTTTTTTCTTCTGAAGTTTTTCTCTCTTCTGCTGTTCGTATGCAAACTTTCCATAATCGATAACCTTACAGACGGGCGGAGTTGCCTGCGGTGCAATTTCAACAAGATCCATCTGAGCTTCTTCCGCTTTTTTGAGTGCTTCCTTTACAGAAACAACGCCAAGCTGCTCGCCGTTAGGTCCAATGAGCCGCACTTCAGGAATTCTAATCTCCTGATTGACTCGAAATTTTATTTGAGTGATATAGAACCTCTCTTAATTGTGATTAGTTTTATTGTTTATCTCTTCAAGAATTAGTTTCTTGAATTCATCAACCGACATACTTCCTTTATCACCAACTTTATGCAGACGCACTGAAACCGCTCCGCTTTCTTTTTCCTTCTCGCCAACAATCAGCATGTATGGAACTTTTTGATTCTCCCACTCGCGAATTTTGTACCCAATCTTCTCACTTCTGTCGTCAAGTTCTACTCTTATATTATCTTTTCTTAATGATTGAGAAACACTCAGCGCGTAATCGGAAAAATTTTGTGAGACCGGCAGAACGACAGCTTGAATCGGAGCCAACCATGTTGGGAAATATCCCGCGTAATGTTCGATCAGAACACCGATAAACCTTTCTAGCGAACCGAATGGTGCGCGATGAATTACAACCGGTCTGTGTTTCTGTCCATCGTTTCCGACGTATTCTAAATTAAATCTTTCCGGCATAACATAATCAATTTGAACGGTGCCCAACTGCCATTTTCTTCCCAGCGCATCTTTAACCATGAAGTCAATCTTAGGTCCGTAAAATGCGGCTTCACCTTCTGCAATAAAATAAGTCAAATTCATTTTGTCGGCAGCTTCTTTAATTTCTTTTTGCGCTTGTTCCCACAATTCAATGTTGCCGCCGTACTTTTCAACGTTATCGTCTCTGAAAGAAAGTTGAGTTGTAAATTCTTTGAATCCCATTGTTGTAAATACAACTTGAATCAGTTCGATCACATTGCAAACTTCATCTTTCAATTGATCTTGACGAACAAAAATATGCGAGTCATCAACAGAAAATCCGCGAACGCGTGTCAGTCCGTTTAATTCTCCGGATTGCTCGTAACGATAAACTGTTCCAAACTCTGCGTATCGAATCGGCAGATCGCGGTAGCTTCTCGGCTTCGATAAATATATTTGAAAATGATGCGGGCAGTTCATCGGTTTCAGAAGATACTCTTCGTTATCATCCGCAAATTTTATTGGCGGAAACTGACTGTCTTTGTAATATGGATAGTGTCCGCTTGTCTTGTATAGATTGATATTGCCAATGTGCGGAGTTACGACAGGTAAGTAACCACGCTTAGTTTGTTCTTCCCGTAAAAACTTTTCGAGTGTTTCTCTTAAAACTGTTCCTTTAGGAAGCCATATTGGCAAACCGGAACCAACTTTAGGAGTGATGAAAAACAGTTCGAGTTCTCTGCCAAGTTTTCTATGATCTCTCTTCTTTGCCTCTTCAAGCGCAACAAGATAATCGTCCAGCATTTTTTTCTTTGGAAACGATATGCCGTAAATTCTCTGAAGCTGTTTATTCTTCTCGTCACCTCTCCAATATGAACCGGAAACGCTAAGCAGCTTAACATATTTTATTTTTCCGGCATCAGGTACGTGAGGACCGGTGCAAAGATCCGTAAAATCACCTTCGTCGTATATGCTTATAACATCTTTACTATCATCAAGCTCGCTTAAAATTTCCAGCTTGTAATTGTCGCCTTTCTTTTCGAAAAACTTTACCGCTTCAGCCTTGCTGAGCTCGTTTCTCTTAAACGGATTTTTCTGAGAAGAAATTTCTGTCATTCGTTTTTCAATTTTCGCAAGGTCTTCTTCGCTCAATGCGGAATTAATATCCACATCATAATAGAAGCCGGCTTCAACAGCAGGTCCAACGCCAAACTTTGCTTCGGGATACATTGATTGAATTGCATGCGCCATCAAGTGCGAAGTTGAATGCCAGTAAGTTTCTTTACCTTCATCGTTATCAAAAGTGAAAAGCTGAAGAGTTGAATCCTTATTGATTTTCCAATTCAGATCGCGAACAGTTCCATCAACTTTAGCGACCAATGCATCATCAGCTAATCTGTTTGAAATTGATTTAGCAACTTCGAAAGCTGTAACGCCTTTGTCGAATTCATTGACCGATCCATCAGGAAATTTAATTTTTATCTTATCCATAATCTCATATTAAAAAAAAACGGAGCTGCCTCCGGACTGTTAGTGGGTTCTATAGGACTCGAACCTATGACCTTCTGCACGTCAAGCAGACGCTCTAGCCAACTGAGCTAAGAACCCGAACGTTTTAAAAAGTCATCTCAATAACTAAATTTAATTGTTGTACCGAGGGCCGGACTCGAACCGGCACGGGTGCAAACACCCACAGGATTTTAAGTCCTGTGCGTCTACCAATTCCGCCACCCCGGCAAAAAACTAATTTCCAAAATTATAAGCATTCAAAACGTCACCTTCACAGCATCTACCAATCCCGATCAAATCGGGACAGGTTCCGCCACCCAGCAAAATGCGGTGCAAATATAATTCTTTTTTCTAATTTGTTGCAATTCTTTGTGATTATTAAGCTTTGTGTAATGCGTTTTCTTTCAAGATGTGTATTAACTCATTTAGTACTAACAAATCACCAGAAGTACAAAATTGAAGTTGGTTACACAGATGTTTGCATTCACACCATCAAATATTTATTTTTGTCAGCGCTTTTAGGGCCCATAGCTCAGTTGGTTAGAGCAGCTGACTCATAATCAGCGGGTCGGAGGTTCAATTCCTTCTGGGCCCACAAAAAACCCTCGATATTTCGAGGGTTTTTAGTTTTTATGACCATCTCTTTCAACGTCAACTATTTCATCAGAATCATCTTCTTCGTTTGGAAAAATCCGTTTGTCATGAGTGAATAGAAATATACTCCGCTAGCAAGATTTGTCCCGTCAAATTTCATTTCGTAATTGCCGGGCGCTTTTTCTTCGTTAACAAGTGTTACAACTTCACGACCAAGAACATCATAAACTTTCAACGTAACAATGTAGGTCGAGATTAAATCTCGACTTACAGCGGGAATGGAAAATATTATTGTAGTGGTTGGATTAAACGGATTCGGATAATTCTGCTTCAAGTCAAAATTAGTTGGGATTTCGGTATTCAAATTTTTCGCAACATCTGAAATTACATCTGTACCGCCCGCTTCAATGTATCTCGCTTTGAATTCTTGTAAATATAAATTCGCAATCCTATGATTGTGAATGACCAATGTATTTTCATTGTTTGAATTTTCTGCCGAACTAGACCAATTGTGTGAACCGGTTATCACTACTTGATCAGCAGAATATTTGTCCGCATCAATGACTGCATATTTATGATGGAATAATCCCGGAACAGCGTTACCTTTCAATCGAATATCAACCCCGTTGTTTTGCAAGAAGCTGAATTGATTGCCGGTATCTGTTTTGTTATCTAGAATTACGTGTACTTTCTCTCCAGCATTTTTTTTGTTCACCAATATTTGTGCAAGGTCGCTCCGAGTAAATGTAAGCAGCCCTACATTTATTGAAGATACAGACGCATTGAGCGCATAACCAATGTGATTTGTCGTGTTGTCGGACGGATCAAAATAAAGTTCAACAGGAGTTCCGGCAATATTAAAAATGTGCGGAGTGTTATCCATTTTTCTTGCACCAAAACGTGAGTTTGATGCATTTGGTGTATCGGTATTACTCCCCCACATTTCTTCAAACTCTATTGTATAAGCATTAGCCAAAGATTTATCTTGAATCTCAATAACGTTTTGTGCGTCATTGTTGTTACCCGGATCAGTTGCATTCCATGAACCAGTCCAAACCCAATCATCAGTATCGGAAGAATCGCGATTGTCAACTACAACAAATTTATTGTGCATAAGACCAGCGCCGGCATTTGTTGCGTCGTAATTATCGAAAATAACTTGGATGGCGTTAGATTTAAGTGTCGTCCACGGTGCAGTGCCGCTATTATCATTTTCACCGATCACACGCACTTTTACACCTCGTTTCTTTGCGTCAATAAGTTTTGCTGCAATACTAGAACCTACGGTACCACTCAGACTATAGAGCGCAAGGTCTATCGAATGTTGCGCCGCGTCAATTCGATTGAGAAGTTTTTGAGAAATATTAACAACTTGCGCGTCTTCTCCGGCAGAAACGGAATTATCTATAGACCGATTAAAATAAACATTCATAGTACCGGTAGAAGTAAGCGAAGACGTTTCAACAATGTAATCCGAAGTATAAGTTGTATCATTAGAATAAGAACTACCGAGCCGAACATGATAAACTATGGAAGGGTCAAGTCCGCTTAACGTAATCTGATGTTGAGTTACGTAATTCCCATCGGAAGCAGTACTACCATAAGCGCTTGTCTTACCGTAATTGATAATTGTGGTTCCTGGGCTATCTGTTTGAAAACTAAATGTCATCCCGCTAGGACTTATTGAAGACTCGTAAGGTGCGAATGAAACTATTCTCGGTCCCGCACCCTGAACAATTATATCATCATACGAACGCGGCAGCAATTGATATAAGTTTGTGTACTGACCAAGATCTCCAACAATATCAAATTTACTCGATGGGACAGAAAGATTTGCAAGGTTAGTCTTTGGACTAATCCGCGCCTGAATAGTATCTGTGCCGACAACAAGATTATAATTTGTGCCGCTTCCTGTAACCTTCCATGATGATGTAGGTGCATTATTTGTCGTTAGAACTTTTTCGATTCCATTAATGCGAATTAGTCTTGACTCATAAGGTTCAACACCGCTTTGAATTTGAGATTTGATCTGTGGAATTGTTAGCGTTAACGTATCGTAAGCAATTCCTTGTCCGATGGTTTCCATTATTGATGCTGGAGTAAGTTCAAATAATTCATTGTAAGAAGTTACTTTTCCAAGCACTGTAATTTCGTCTCCACGTTCAACATGATTCGAAACCGAAGAATCATAAATTGCAAATCCGGCAGTATTATCTTGCAGATATGAAGGTCCGCCAAATTCATTTCCTGCTGTAACTATGCCTTGCATTACAACCCATCTACCTAAGTAAGAATAAACTCCGCTCTTTTTTACTTTAATTTCTGCAGCCGTTTTCGGAAGTCCATAAACCAACGTTTTGGGCTGTACAGTAATTGGTGAGAACGATGCGCCATCGGAACTAGTGAGAATTGAAAATGTAAATTCATCCGTTGTATCGGCAGCGGTAACATTTGCAATTGTAATGATAATGCTGTCTGTACCAGATAAAGTGAAATTATTAAATACAGTGGTATCGGCAGACTGAGTAATATTTATGTTACTCGGTTGAACATTAAATAAACTTGAGTCCCATACAAAAGTAGTTGGCTTAACAATTTTCAGCCCATTAACAACATTGCCGCTGGATGTTTTCAGTACAAATTTTATCGTGGTTGAAGCATTAAACTTCCAAACTCCGGGGGACACGGTTACTGTTCCCGGTCCTTTAGTCGGTGACAAGTTGTAAGGATTTGCCGCAATTGGACTATATGAGTTTTGCGGATTCGCTGTTGAAGGTGTATTCTCAAAAAAATCTTTTGAGTTATCGTTAGAATCCCAAGCGTTGCCTTGAGTATCGTGGCTTGTAGCAGAAACACCGCTTTTACGTTCAAATGATTTTTTATCAGAACTTGTACTGCTTGGTTGAAAAGCAGTTACTTCACAATTTGGTGATGAAATACTTAAAGGATCCCAACCAAAAGCATCAATAATTGTTACTCCGTCCATCAATTGTACGGAAGAACGTGTTCCAGAATTTGCAAGGTTATGACTTGAAGGAAATAATAAATCAGGAGTCACAGCCACACCGCCGTCGCCAATTAATAAAAATCCATATCCCTTAATTGTCTTTCCGGCTAAAGAAATTGTCCAATAAGCAGCATTTGATGTAGTAGTTCCTCCGCCTGAAGTAATTTTAACATTTGCACCAAAAGTTACATCTGTAGAAAAAGGGTTGTAAAGTTCAATATATTCTCCAGAGTTAAAAGCCGAAGAACTTCCACCCATTGGAGCCACTTCACTGATAACAATATGGTTAGCTGCTTGACCAAAAACTGAGGTAGTCATAAATGACGCAAAAAGAAAAATCATCCCCTTTAAAAAATTTGTAGGATTAAATTTGTTTTCAAATTT
>JAJYMU010000127.1 GCA_021786655.1 Bacteroidota bacterium | reverse complement strand
CCGATCTGTTTTCACGCTTAATCTGAAGCGCTTCGGCAAATGAAACGGTTTGAAATCCTTTTGTTTTAAGGTAATGCAGATGTTCATCAAACATTTCGGCGGTAACGTAGATCCCGTGTTTACCGGCTTGGCTTAAATCCTTTATGACACGGTGATAATAAATTATCGGGATTTCCTTTTTGTAGTACCGAACCAGCACACTTTGAAAAATTAATTCTAAACGGCGAACGATTCTATTCTCATCGCACTCAAACGTAATTTTTTCATGAAGTGCGGAATCAAATTTCGGGAATGTTAACGCGTGAAGGACATCGTTGTAAATTTTATCGAAGTTGAAAATCTTTTCAGTCGCATCCATGTCGCCAAAGTTGGTTTCCAACGCAAACTGAATATTCTCTTTGGTAATCAATCCAATTGAACAAGCTTCCCCGACGGCGACCAAATTTCTTTTGTGAAGGAGCGCTTCGATGGCAATTCTTCCCGAACCGATTACAACTGTCGAATTATTAATCAATCCTTCAAGACCTTGAACGAATCCGGTAAATTCAATCTTATCCTGAAACTTCTGAAATCTTTCCGGAATGATTTGGCCGCCGACAACGCGAATCTTAACCCCTGTCATTTCATCCGAGCTATTCATTTTATTATAAAAGAAATCCAGCAGACGATATGCAAGATCGCCTTTAGGACCGGAAAGACGACCGATTAACGAAATGGTTTTTTGTTTTGGAGGATCAGAAAGAATCTGCGAACCGATTTTAAATCCGTTTCGAAGAACTTCAACTTTATGGCGCGGCAAATTAAATACTTCCAGAAGCTGCCGTTCAAGTTTCTCGCAAACGGCTATGGTATAATCACCGTAACAGTGAAATAATCTTCTCGAAACAAAAGTTGCCTGCCGCCCATGAATAAAAACAACCAACGGAACTCTTGCTATCAAGCAAGCCAGATGCGAAACCCATGCGCTTGCTCGCGAATGAGCATTTACAATATGAATATCATTTTTCTTTATGAACTTGATGAGCCAAATTGTGTTTTTTATTCTGTACGGGATCGATCTTTTTGACAACGGGGCAGGGATGTAAACAGCTTTTGTTTTGTGTGCAGTTGTTAAAGTATCTGAAGCTATGAAAACTTTGTGACCGAGTTCGAGCAATTTGCTGGCGACGGAAACCGAATAAACTTCGGCGCCGGTCACTTCCAACTGCGAAAGCGTCATCAAAATATTCATCTGCACCACTCTAAAATGGTCACTTCACATTACTCAATTGTTGTACAAATACTATCCGGAGTATCGCGGTAATAAATGTATGTCGGAAAATCCACTTGAGCTATTTGAAATTCTTTTTGAACTCTTTCGAAAAAGTCCGAATCGTCGCTGTAATAAAGGTCTCTGAATCCGCCGAGCTCCAAAAAAATTTTTCTCTTTCCGAAAAATGTTCCGCCGATTGCACATTGCGAAAGATGAATTTTCTTCGTTAGATCATTTTTGTCTTTCACATACGGCGAACCGATAATCTCAACTCCGCCGTGAATAAAATCTACCGCCGGATTCTTTTTCATAAACTCAACGCGAAGTTTAAGGTGATCGGGTTTGTATTCGTCATCGCTTCCTATGAAGGCAAGATATTCCCCGCATGAAGCGAGAACACCAACATTTGTAGAAAGAGCCGGCTTGCGGTTAGAATGTTTCAGGTATCTGATATTTTCGAAACGTGAAATGTATTCGTTAACAATGTTAAACGTGCCGTCGCTGCTTCCGTCGTCAACGATAAGTAATTCCCAGTCTGTAAAAGATTGTTTCAGAACAGAATTGATGGAACGCCGCAGATAACTTGCGCGATTGAACGTAGGCATTACAACCGACATAAGCGGTTTAAGCGTTTTATAAACTTGCACTTTCGATCCCGGAAGATTTCGGTTTCAAATATAGTTTTTTATTGTTTTATTTTTTATTTAATTTCAAAAGCAGTTTCAATTACAAAGCGGCTGAATTTTATGAGTTCCCGTGAGCAGAAAACTTATTTTGAGGTTCTGAAACGCTACACGCAGAAGTTTGAATCTAGAGAGTTGGAAGATTACAAAATGCTGCTGAAGCGGCACAAAGATGATGAGGATTTGGATAAGTTATCTATGCAGCGGTTGAAAGCTCTGCACGAAAAGTATCACGTGAACCGCGAAAAAAAAGACTATGATAAATACTTTACCAAACCAACTCAATCAAATACTGATACTGAGAATTAAAACTTCAATCCAGCAACGTCGTTTCTGATGGATTCAAAATGAAAATACTTGTGATAGCGCTTTCGGGAATCGGCGATGCATTGATGTTCACTCCGTCGCTTGTTAAAATTCACAATGATATTCCGGACGCCAAAATAGACGCGCTTGTTATGTACAAAGGCGTGAAAGATATTTACGATAGACTCCCTCAAATTTCCAACACAAAATATTTCGATTTTCTCAATAGTTCTTACCGAGAAGCATTTTCATACGTGATGAAGCTAAGGAAGAAGTACGACGTAACGATCAATGTTTATCCTTCCAACAGAAAAGAATACAACTTGATAAGCCGGATGATCGGCGCGCCGAATCGTACCGCGGTTAAATATCTCCGAAAAGATTTTGCGAATCTTGGTTTCTTGAATAACATCCGAATTGACGAAGACGATAACCTTCATAACATTGAAGAAAATATAAAGTTGTGTGAAAGACTTTCGAAGATTGAGCAAAAAAATATTCCACCGTTGCAGCTTAATCTAACTAAAGATGATCTTGAATTTGCCGAACAATTTTTAAGTGACAATAAAATCAGCAGTAAATCTTTGGTGATCGGTTTTCACCCGGGATGTTCAACTCTAAAGAACCATGAAAAGAGACGATGGGAAGTTTCAAAGTTTGCCGGGCTTGGCAAAAAGTTGATTGCAGAACACAACGCAGAGATTTTTGTATTCGGCGGGAACGATGAAAAGGCATTGAAAGATTCTGTGACGGCAAATATTGATTCCGATTCGGCTGTCACGGTGAATACAACATCAATTAGTCAAACGGCAGCCGTAATGCAGCGATGCAATGTGTTTGTTACCAACGATTCAAGTCTGATGCACATTGCCGCAGCGCTGAAATTAAAAGTGGTTGCTCTACTCGGACCGACGAACAAAAATTACATTTATCCTTGGCAGACTGATTACAAAATTGCGTCCTTGAATTTAGATTGTTCGCCATGTTTTTATTATTCGCCCAAACCGCTCACGTGCACACGTCACGATCTGAAATTCAAATGCATAAAAGATTTGTCTATGGAAATGGTTTACGAAAAGGTAAAAGAATTTTTGTCGGAAGGCGAAAGAATCAAAACGACGAAATAATGTAATCCGCGCACTCGTCAATTTCAGTAAAACATTTTATTAGACCGGTTCTT